>JADFKI010000325.1 GCA_022565015.1 Chloroflexota bacterium | reverse complement strand
CGGAGAACTCGATCTGGTCGGACTCCAGACGAGCGAAGTTCAGGATTCTTTTGACCACGTGGGCGGAGTCCTGAGCGGCC
The DNA here is from genome assembly GCA_022565015.1 of Chloroflexota bacterium. Lineage (GTDB taxonomy): Bacteria > Chloroflexota > Dehalococcoidia > Lucifugimonadales > JADFKI01 > JADFKI01. The sequence goes on along the minus strand of JADFKI010000325.1, from coordinate 3,398 downwards.
TGTTCGATGAGCCTCAGGGAACGGACGTGGGTCTCGTCCTCCATCTGGTTTATTAGTAGCTGAGCGCGGCCCAGAATCGCCGCCAGTGCGTTATTGAGATCGTGTGCGACGCCGCTGGCAAGCTCGCCCATGGCCCTGAGCCGCTCCACCTTCACCAGCTGGTCCTGGGTAGCGCCCAGCGTCTCGAAGGCCTGCTCCAGCTTGTGGTAGAGCCGGGCGTTCTCGATCGCCGGCGCTATCTGGGCGGCCAGCCGCTCTAGGATACGCCTCTCTCTGGGCCCAAATTTCTTCGGCGCATGGTGAATGAGAGAGAAGCCTCCGATGGCGCGCTCGTTGGAAATGAGGGGGACGCGGATCGCCGAACGCACACCTGCCTCCAGGAGTGTATTATCCGCCTGGAAGCGCATCGACTCCGTCAGGTCCGGTTCGACCAGGGTAGACCTGTTTTCCACGGTCCAGCCCGCGGCCGTGTTTTCCAGGGGCCATGGTTCCATCGAGCCAGGCCCGAACAGGTCCGGGCTGCTCACGTATTCGGGGTTTGCCAGCTTTCCATCCTCATCCAGCTTCATGATGGATATGCAATCGAACTCCACGATTCGCCGGACTTCAGTGACGAAACGTTCATAGAGGCCGTCGATCAGAAGGTTGGAGGTTATGATGCTGGCGATCTCGTCGACGACTTCGAGCTCCTGGGTGTACTCTTGAGCCGCCTTGTAGAGCCTGGCGTTCTCAACGGCGGGTGCGACCTGAGCGGCAACCCGCTCCGCCAGGGCCTGCTCCCGGTCTCCGAATGCGTCGGACTGGTAGCTTGCCAGGACCATTGCGCCCAGAGCGCCGCTTCGAGTAATGAGCGGCACCCTCATCACGGAACGTATTCCCCGCTCCAGCAGCTGGGCGTCGATCTCGAATTCCCGACCCTCGCGAAGGTCGTTTTCGACGTGACTCTGCCGGTGTTCGATGGCCCAGGCCATTCCGGAAGTGGATAGCTGCAGCGGCTCCGTCGGCGTCTTCCCGTATGGCCCCGATGAGAAGACGTACGTCGGCGTGGCCGTCTCGCCGCTTTCATCCAGCTCGACGATCAGCAGCCGGTCGAAGTCCACGAGCTTCTTGAACTCGGCCGCGAACCTCTCATAGACCTGCCCGATCTCGAGACTCGATGTCACGATGCTGGATATCTCATGGATCAGGTCTAGCTCGGCTCCCCGCATGCGGTTTTCGTACTGGAGGACCTCCCGCTCCGAGAACGGCCTCCCTATGCTTACGACGGACTGCACGCTTCCGCCGAAGTCCATCACGGGGTATATGCTGGTCTGAAACTTGCTATTCTCGCCGCCTACCAACACGTCGAAGACGAAAGAGGTTGGCTCCTTCGTTTCGATAACCCGACGCCAGGCCTTGATCTGGAACCTGGACTGGCTCGGAAATAGCTCGAAGATAAACTTTCCGATTATCTGGCGGGCGTCCCGCTGGATCAGCTTCTCTCCGGAGCGGTTGACCCACTTGCACCTGCCGTCGGTGTCGTAGATGTACACCGCTTCGTCGGAAACGTCCAGGGCATGGGCGAGAGCCATCGCCTCCGTGTCATCGGAGGGCATCTCGCGCTGCTGGGCCTCGAAATCCTTCGGCGATTCTTCCACCGATGCAATCTCCGCCTATTCCCGTGCCCGCCGGGCAGCTAATCGTTCCACGTCTTCTACTCGCCGGCGTCTGAGGCACGTCGCGTGTAAGCAGACTTCCGCGACCCCGCCGGCCCCAATAACCATTAAATCTCAAGACCGCAGAAGAGTTCTACGGTACGGGCATCCATTTCAAAGCAAAGTAGCGTTTCATTGGAAATGAGCCCGCCCTCAGCCGTATCCTATGCAGTTGGGCGGGCTTTTTACAGGCGCATGAAGTCCTCGTTACGGACAAGTTTCGCGACGGCGCTCCCCACCGGCGAGCACGCTTGCAGAGAGGGTATGACGCCTCCGCCGCCACTCCATTAAATAACGTTGGCCCACGAGACTCGGCCTACTTCGAGTGCGTCGGTTCGGCCGACGAAGGGTAGAGCGTAGGGCCGCAAATATATTCGCGGGCCCAGCGGCGCCCGGATTCGCCTGTGGAAGCAAGGCCCGGGTCAGGCCGGCGTGCTCCTGACGGTGGACCTGTAGAGCTGCATGAGCTGGCCCAGGAGCTGTCTGTGGCCACGCAGACGCATATTAAGGAGGCTGAAGCACACCCCCGCGAGCTTGAAGTCCAGCTGGGCCGGAAGCCCGAAAACTACTCGGCGAAGCTAAGGGAAAATGTGTCAATTACCAGGTTCTATCGCCTCGAATACCCGTTTCAGATCAGCGCTGAGGCCAAGCCCAGACGCCTTCTCGAAGTCGTTTTCCGCTTCGCGTCGTCGACCGAGGCGCGCAAATGCGATGGCACGTCCGAAGTATGCTTCGGCGTTCATGGGAAAATGTTCGATTGCCGCGTCATAGTCTGAAACGGCGTCCTGAAATTCGCTTAGGTTATAGTAAGATGCCGCTCGCTGGACGTAGGCCTCCCCATAGTCAGGATCAGACGAAATGGCTTTGCTGAAGTCTTTGATGGCCTGTTCGTCCTGTTCCATGTCTGACTAAAGAAGTCCGCGATGAAAGTAGGCATAAGCGTGGTCTGGGTTCAATTGGAGCACAGTGTCGAAGTCTCTCATGGCTCGGTCTGATTGACCGAAACCCTGGTTGGCGGCCCCACGGCGGAAGTGGGCATCAGCATCGTCCGGACGACCCCTTGCACCGTCGTGAAATTCCTTCATGCCCGGGTGATCCTCGGATGCCGAGCCGAGAACCACAAGTCGGTCTAGAATCTCCCGGAAGAGCTGGACCAACCCCCTGAGCCTTTCGGCATCACTGATGGCGCTTCTTTCCTCAAAGTAGAGTGGAACAACGTCCCCCGCAACTGGAATGATCTTGATCGCACCGAACAGATGCTCACGGTCTTTGACGCGGAGATGGATGGATGGCTGCGCTCTGAGCAGGTCACGTATTTTCACATTTGCAAACAGCTGCTTCACTTTGTTTGCGTCACTGCCGGTGATAGCGAACTCACGATCGATTTCAGCGTCACCAACTTGAATAGCGCCTCTGTTGAAAAGTCGTCGGACGAACCCCCTTCTTCGGACCTCAAAGGTGAACCCGTCATTCGTGATGTATTCAGCGACGATCCGTGCGTATCCAGGGGAAGGGGGCTCTGTACTTGCGAAACTTTGTACGAGGGAGACGACCCAATTCTTGTATGGTACGTCGATTGCATATTCACCCAGCGAGTCCCTGGCCTGGCCACCCATCTCTTCGGCGAGCCGATCGAATTTCACCGACAGAGTTTCGAGCGGTCCTTCTCGTACCGCCGTAAGCTTGCGCCCGCAGATCGAGCAG
>JADFKI010000071.1 GCA_022565015.1 Chloroflexota bacterium | reverse complement strand
CCCGCCAATGGATACGGTGTTCCTTATAACCCGCATCACTGCCTCTCTGGCTCCAGGCATCTTGCGACTGCGATACAGCTCGTTCGCCAGCTCCTCGGTGGCCAGGCTCCGGTCGTGGAACACGTTGGCGAGCATTAGTTTTGGTCCCCCGATCTTGAACGTCTCGAGGACAGTGCCAATCAGCGGCACCGATAAGAGGCGAATGTAAAGGGATATTTCCCTTCCAAGCCCTGCGCTGCCAACCAGCACGAGGCCCGAGACGAGGTCCGGGAACCTGAACGCAAACATCATGGCCAGCGCCCCGCCCACGGAGTTGCCTATAATCGCGGGCCTCTCGATGCCGAGTTCGTCCACGAGCTTGCCGATACACTCGACGATTGCGTCCGGTTCGTACCCGATATCTGGCTTCGCGGAGTCGCCGTGCCCCGGGAGGTCGATGGCGTAGACTCTGTGGGACTGCGATAGGGCCGCGATGTTGTCCCGCCATGTTACGACAGAGGCACCCAGGCCATGAATCAACATGACCGGGCGCCCTTCGCCCGCCACGACGTAGTGAATTCTGATGCCGTCTACGGTAATATACCGCGATTCGCCAGGTAGCTTTATCATGCGCGCATCCGGCGTTTCCTTCTCGTTGCGGGTGCCATAGCGGCCCAGAGCATCGAAGGCTGAGCTCCAAAACGCCCTGAGGGCTGCACTGGCAGCTATGCGTCCGCGGCTGCCGCGATGGCCTCTCCCGACTTAACAAAGGTTAGCTCACCGTCGGAGGCATCCACCCGCACCTCTTCGCCGGCGCCTACTTCGCCGCTTATGATCTTCTTGGAGAGAGGGTTTTCAACGAAGCGCTGGATGGCACGCCGGAGCGGCCTCGCGCCGAACACGGGGTCGAAGCCCTTTTCGGCCAGCCAGTCCTTGGCAGCCTCGGTCAACGATATGGAGACCTCGTGCTCCAGCAGCCTGTCCTCGACCTCCTTTATCATCAGGTCGACGATCATGTGGATCTGCTCGCTGGTCAGGGCGTCGAAGACGATTATGTCGTCGAGCCTGTTGAGGAACTCGGGCCTGAAGGCCTTCTTCAGGGCCTCGTCGATGGACGCACGAAGCCTCGCAGCCTCATCGACGTTGGCGCCCGTCGCGAATCCCACGGGCCGTCGGCTCGCCTCTGAGGTGCCCAGGTTGCTCGTCATGATTATCAACGTGTTCTTGAAGTCGACCGTTCTACCCTGGCCGTCCGTCAGACGCCCGTCCTCCAGGATCTGCAGGAGTATGTTGAACACGTCCGGATGCGCCTTTTCGATCTCGTCGAACAGGATGACCCTGAACGGCCTGCGGCGCACGGCCACGGTCAGCTGACCGCCCTCCTCGTATCCTACGTAACCCGGCGGCGCACCGATGAGCCTCGACACCGTGTGCTTCTCCATGTACTCGGACATGTCGATGCGAACGATGTTCTGCTCGTCGTCGAACAGGTACTCGGCCAGCGCTCGCGCCAGCTCCGTCTTGCCGACGCCCGTAGGCCCCAGGAAGATGAAGCTGCCGATGGGGCGCTTGGGGTCCTTCAGGCCCGCCCTCGCGCGGCGAACGGCGTCGGATACCGCAGTGATGGCCTTCTCCTGGCCGATGACGCGCTGGTGCAGTCGCTCCTCCATGTGCAGCAGGCGTTCGGCCTCGCTCTCTAGCAGGCGGTCCACGTGGATGCCCGTCCACGTCGCGATGAGCGCCCCGATGGCGTCCGCCGTCACGACCCTCTCGGACGTATCATGACTTAATTCGGCCGCCCGCTCCTGGTCGTACTCGCTCTGAAGCATCAGTCGTTCGGCGCGGACCTGGGCCGCCTTCTCGTAGTCAGCTGTCTGTGAGGCCGCTTCCTCCTCCCGCTCCAGCTGCTTGATGCGGGACTCCTTGTCCTGAAGGTCGCGAGGCAACAGCTGCGAGTCTATGCGCAGCTTGCTGGCGGCTTCGTCGATGAGGTCCACGGCCTTGTCCGGCAAGAACCTGTCCGATATGTATCGGGAGCTCAGCCGCACCGCTGCTTCCAGGGCGTCGTCCTCGATCTTCACCTTGTGGTGCGCCTCGTATTTCGGGCGCAATGCGCGCAGCATGTCGACCGCCGTGTCTTCGTCCGGCTCCTCGACCAGGATGGGCTGGAAGCGGCGTTCCAGCGCCGCGTCCTTCTCGATATACTTGCGGTACTCGTCCTCCGTCGTGGCTCCCATGCATTGCAGCTCGCCCCGTGCCAGGGCGGGCTTCATCATGTTGCTGGCGTCAATGGCGCCCTCGGCCGCGCCCGCGCCCACGACCGTGTGTATCTCGTCGATGAACAGTATTATCTCGCCCTGTGCCTCTTTGACCTCTTCGAGCACGGCCTTCAGACGCTCCTCGAACTCGCCGCGAAACTTCGAGCCTGCGACGATGGAGCCCATGTCCAGCGCGAGGACCCGCCTGCCTTCCAGCTCCTCGGGGACGTCCCCCGACACGATGCGCTGGGCCAGGCCTTCGGCGATGGCCGTCTTGCCCACGCCCGCCCCGCCTACCAACACCGGGTTGTTCTTCGTGCGGCGAATTAGGGTCTGCATGCAGCGCGCGACCTCGGCATCGCGGCCGACGATGGGGTCGAGCTTGCCTTCGCGGGCCAGCTGCGTCAGGTCTACGCTGTAGCGCTCCAGGGAGCGGTAGTGGCTCTCCGCCCCGGCGTCGGTCACCCTGTGGCCGCCCCGAATCTTCTGCAACGCCTGGTAGACACGTTCCCCCGAAACGTTGAATTCGCGGAAGACCCGCATAACGTCGCCCTGGTCCTCCTGTGTAAGCGCCACGAGTATGTGCTCGGTCGCTATCAGCTCGTCCTTCATGCGCTCTTTTTCGGCATTGGCTCGCTCGATGAGCTGATCGACCCTGGGAGTCTTGAATATCTGCGACGACTGAAAGGCGACCTTTGGCACGGCCTCCAGCAGCTGATGCAGCCTGTCGTGCATGGCCTCGATGTTGACGCCCAACTCCTGCAGGATATCGGCCGGCACGCCCTTCTGCTGCTCGAGAAGCGCCATGAGAATGTGCTCTGAGTCCCACTGGGTGTGGCGGTAGCGCTGGACAATCTCTTGAGAGAGCTGTATCGATTCCTTCGCCGCATCTGTAAAATCGTCTGGTCTAATAGTCATTTTTGATCCCTCTAGGCGAGTCCCATTGTGTATAGAAAACTATGAATACTCAGATATGTCCAGGCCTGTAGAGTAGTGTTGATTACGTATGGCCGGATGCAAACCGTTCGCCCTACGAATCAAAACGAGTCACGGCGTGGCCTGCAATAATTATAGCAACAACCTTGATATAAGTAAACTCAACCTCGGCACCCGAAAATTTACGGGAATCGCAAGCTCCAGTGCTGCGGTGATTGACACTTCCGTGGGATTCATGTATCTTCATTGTAGATACGGAGAAGGAAATTATGAAGGCACGCATTCAAAAGTGGGGAAACAGCCTTGCCCTGCGCATACCCAAGGCACTTGCCGAAGAGGCGCATGTCCGGCAGAACACCCAGGTGGAAATATCGCTGGTCAACGGCAAGATTGTTGTCGAACCAGTTAAACCTCCCGCGTGGACTCTCGAAGACCTCCTCGAAGGGATCACGGAAGAAAACCTCCATCTGGAAGTAGAGTCCGGCCCCTCCGTTGGCAAAGAAGTCTGGTGACCCAAGAATACGTTCCTCGAAGGGGCGATGCAGTCTGGATATCACTCAATCCCCAGGCCGGTCACGAACAGGCGGGTCGACGTCCAGCAATCGTCTTATCGCCCGAGTCTTATAACGGCAGGGTCGGCCTTGCAATTCTGTGCCCCGTTACAGATCAAATTAAAGGATACCCCTTCGAAGTCGCCATTCCGCCGGGGCTCGCTATAACCGGCGTAATACTATCCGACCAGGTGAGGAGCTTGGACTGGCGCGCCAGGCGAGCCGAGTTTATCGCCGCATTGCCGAACGACACAATCATCGAGGCCCTTCAGAAAATCGGCGCTCTATTAGCTACGTGAGGGCGGCTACAATCTAGGCGGACCAACTCAAGGCATCGGGCATAGGCCGGTCGAAGAGCCACACCCCTTGGAGACAATTCGCGTATTCCTGCGCGTCATTGCAAAATCGGAGACGTGATAGGAATCTATACCCCCGATAACCTCCTAAGAAATCCTCCGTGGCTGGTGCATATGCCGGAATCGTGCGGTCCCGCGCTATGAAAACGCTTCCCGAGTAATCCTCATGTGATCCTCATGAATTATTACAGGTCCTCATGATATTCTCACAACACTTCCGAGAAAATCGTGTTTGCAGACTTTGAAACTGATATATTGAAGCAAAAATCGGAGTAGCGCGACTTCAGTTCAAACGGCATATAGACATTGTTGACGCGACGGGAGGCCGATCATGTGGGGTTTTCAGCAATCTTTCCAGTGGTGGATGCCGTTCTTTGGCATGGGGATGATGCTGTTCATGATCGCGATAGTTGGTCTGGTCGTGTGGGGCATATCCAGATTCACGACGGATAGAACGGATCGTCTGGATACAGGTGAAACATCAACCGGAATTCTCGAGAAAAGGCTGGCTCGCGGCGAGATCTCCTCCGAGCAGTTTCAAGAGCTCCAGGATTTACTCCGAGTAAGCGACGGGAAGGCCTAAAGGTAGTCCGGCGAAATATTGGGTGGACGATTAAATAAGTGTTCGACGGCGAATCGGTCCGCCGCTCTTGCGAGGTCTTCGATAACATCGCCGCCTACTTCGCGGCAAGTGTGGCGTTGAAGCTGAGGCAGCGCTCCACCCATTCGCTCAGCTCGTCGTCCGACTCTATGCCCTCCGTCCCTATGTAGACGAAGCCCTTCATGGGTCTGCCGGTGAAGTCCATATGCCTGGCGTGGGGCAGCGCAAGCGACTCGTCGTACTGGTCGGGGCCGACGCGCGCCATCAGCTCGTCGCCGGTTACGCCGACGCACATGCTGCCGCGGACCATGAACGCCAGCCCGCCGAACATCTTCTTCTCCACGACATCCATTTGACCGGCGAACACGCCCCTCAGCCTTTCCGCCAGTCCTTCGTCGTATGCCATTTTTCTCGCCTCCCGCGCCCAATCGATTTATTGGAGAAGTCGCCATTCAGATAATCGGTCCGTGGCTTCTAGTCGGAAGATACCCTGGGTATGAACTGAGGCGGGCGCTGCATGAGCGAGATGCTTGCCGTTTCCCCCAGCTCAGACTCTGCCGCGGCGATGGCCTCTTCGACCGTGGCGAAGGCCTCGAAGCCGCATCGCTTCGCCGCATCGAAATCCCTCACCCCGGCGAAGTATATCCTGCTCAGATACCGTCGGGGGATGCCGGTGCTGTTCCACATGAAGAAGGGGTGCGAGCCGTGATAGGCGTTTCCGTAGCGGTAGCCGTGAATGAACTCCGGCCGGTGCGCGAACTCCTCTACGTAGTTCTCCCAGAGCCAGTAGGGGTCGATCTCCTGGGGCAGCAGCTTGTCCCAAAACTCCTGGTAAGGCGCAAACCGTCTCGCATCGAACTGCGCCGTGAGCGGGTGGACGATTATCGCGATTCCGCCCTCCCTGACGATGGGCATGTTGTGGAACTGCATCACCGTGTTCGCCATGGCCTGGTTTGCGACCAGGATCGGGTTGACGACCGAGAACTTGGAGTAGACCTCGGTCCAGTTTGCCACGCCCGCGATCAAAATATCGCTCTGGCCTTTGACGTCGACGATGAGCTGGTCCTCGATGGCCTGAAGCGTGTGCGGATGTACCTCCGTCGGATGGCCCGCGTTGATGGCTATGATGTCCTTCTTGGGGTCGGCGTTGTCGTTGACGGTCTCGATGGTGAAGATTCGCCGCCCCTTCTCCTCCAGGGCCTTCTGTATGAGAGCGCCCTGCTCCCACACCAGCTTCTTGAACGAGGAGTTCTTGGGGTCGTCCACCGATTGTCCGCTGGCCAGGGGCCAGGGCCTGTGGTGGTGACGTATCGCCTTGAAGGTGCCCAGGCCCACCGCTGTCGACTTCCAGCCGCCGTTGAAGGGCGCCCACATGCTGTTCAGGTAGATGAACTGGTCCGAGTCTAGAATGGCGCGGTTGACCTCGACGTCGAAGCCCCGGTGGGTGTAGCCAAGGTGGACGAGCTGCTCCGGGTCCTCGGCGTCATGACAGTAGAGGTTGTTGTAGCCGAACTGGAGCACCAGCCTGCGGCCAAGGAACGTCTCCATCTCGGTTCGGCTCAGCTTGCGGTGTAGGCCCTGGGCGCACAGCAGCTTGATGTTGCCGAGCTCGACTCCGGCCTGCCGAAGCTCCTCCACTATAATCTCGATGGCCGTCTGCCGAAAGTCGGTGCGCCTGCTCTGGAAATAGGCCCCGGAGGCGTCGTCGAAGGCGATGGTCACCCTGGATTTGGAGTTGACCAGCTTGTTGAGTGGCTCGTGGGCGATCGGACTGCCGATGGCGTTTCGGACGGCCTCGGCGACGTCCGGCAGGGCAGGCAGCGGGCGCTTCGCCGTAATCGTCCGGGTGCGCTCGGGCACCTGAACCGGCAGATACCCGTCGCCGTAGGCTATGTGCTCGGTCCGCGTGTTGGGCATTTCCCGCCTCCTACTCGGATGTGGCCAGCGCCGCCTTGAGGTGGTCCAACGACAGGTTGCCTCCGCTCATGACGATCACTACCTTCTTGCCCTTGAGCCTGTCCTTGATCTTGAGCGCGCCCGCCAGGGACGCGGCGCCCGCGTGCTCCGTCAGGTTATGCGTCTTCTCCAGGTGCATGACGACGGCCCGGTCCATCTCCTCTTCGGAGACGAGAACGAAGTCGTCCAGCAGGTCCCAGAGTATCTCCTGGGTCAGCGCGTAGCCCGTCGCCGTTGCCAGTCCCTCGGCCTTGGACTCCATGGGCATCTCGACGATCTTACGCTGCTTCCAGGACTGGTAACCGGCCTGGGCCTTTTCTCCCTGGACCGCTATGACCTTGACGTCGGGGTTGATGCTATTGGCGACAATCGTCGCACCGCAGGCACCGCTGCCGCCCCCCAGGGGCACTATGATGTAGTCGACGTCGGGCAGGTCTTCCATTATCTCCAGGGTGTACGTCCCCACTCCGGCGATCAGCCTGGCATCGTTGACTGCGTGAATGAAGCGATAGCCCTCTTCCTTTGAAAGCATCTCGGCGTACTCGCGGGCGGCGTCGAAGTTGGGGCCGTGGTGGATGACCTGCGCGCCCAGGTTTTTCATGGACTCGACCTTGCCGGGGTTGGCCCCCTCCGGCACGCATACGATGCATTTCACGCCGAATACGCCGGCCGAAAAGGCCACCGACTGTCCGTGGTTGCCCGAAGATGCCGTTATCACGCCCCGCGCCTTCTCATCGTCGGTGAGCTGGGATAAGAGGTTCACGCCGCCGCGCACCTTGAAGGCGCCCAGGCGCTGGTGGTTCTCGTGCTTCACCCAGACCTCGGCGTCGAGCTCGTTGTCCAGGCCCAGGTAGTGGTGCAGCGGCGTTCGCCAAACGTAGGGCGCGATGCGCTTCTTGGCCTCCATGACGTCACGAAGGGTTGGTCTCTCAAAATTCAATATTTCGGCTCCAAATTATTTTTTGCCCAGGGCTGGCTCGCAGTCACACCCCAAGGCATTTTTGTCCCACACTGGCTGCTCTGGGAGGGCCTTCGGCGGAGTTCATTGCACCCCAAACTTAGGCCGGGTGTCTATCTTATAAGGATGGTTCTGCCTGGGAATAAGGATACGCGCTTCCAGCGAGAAGGGGAAGTTCTATGGCTGAGCCTCGACGGAAGGCGATAAAAAACCTTCTCCCTTGATGGGAGAAGGCAGGATGAGGGTGAAACGCCTGCAATGCTTCTCCCCGCATTTGAGCAGGTTTATCCAGCCCGCCCGATCCCTACGCGCGTCTCAATAACGTCCCTTCTCCTTGCAAGAGTACGCCTCAGGGTAGGCAGTCAAGTGGTGTTGGGCGTCTACCCCGGTGGCCTAAATTTGACAGCCCTGATACTATTTTCCTAATGTTCTGTTCCCTGTTTGAGCTTTGAACGCTTCGAGACGCGATAGGAGATAACGATGGCTACAGCCTCCAAGCCTCTGGTCAAGACCGGTCGCAGCACCGTATACGGCAAGGGCGGAATGGTCTGCTCCATTTCACCCCTGGCGGCGTCGGCAGGCATACGGGTGCTGCAGGAGGGCGGCAATGCCTTCGACGCGGCCGTGGCCGTGGGTGCGACGGAGGCTGTGACCGTCCCGGCGGCCTGCGGCCTGGGAGGCGAGCCCTTCGTGCTCATGTACGAGGCTAGGACCGGCAAGATGACTGGGCTCTCAGGTAGCGGTCGGGCGCCCAGGGCGGCGTCGCGCGAGTTCTTCGTCGACAAGGGCTACAAGACCATGCCGTTAAGGGGACCGCACTCCGCGGCCATTCCCGGCGAGGTGGACGCCTACGTGGGCATTCTCGAGCGCTACGGGACCATGTCCCTGGAGAGGCTTCTGGAGCCCGCCATCGGCTACGCCGAAGAGGGATACGTGGTGTCCAGGAGGCAGGCCCGCGGCTTCAAGGCCCTGCTGGACGTGCTCTCGGAATACCCCGACACGGCGGCCATATTCACCAAGAACGGACGTCCCATCGAAGAGGGCGACGTCCTTGTCAACAAGAACCTGGCCAAGACACTTCGTCGGGTCGCAAAGGGCGGCGCAGAGGAGTTCTACAGGGGAGACACGGCCAAAGAGATCATCAGGGCGTGGCAGGCGGCAGGCGGGCTCTACACCGAGGAGGAGCTGGCCGAGCACAGCACCGATTGGTACGACGTTCCCATATCGACGACCTACCGTGGCCATGAGATCTACGCGACCAACCCGCCGTCGCAGGGATTCCTCGTCCTTGAGATACTGAACATACTCGAGGGCTACGATCTCGCCGGCATGGGCTTCAATACCGCCGATTCAGTTCACGTGATGGTCGAGGCGCTGAAGCTGGCCTTCAAGGACCGAAACGCCTATATGAAGGACCCTCGCTTCGGACAGATACCGCTGGACGACCTCATCTCCAAGGAGTTCGCCGAGCGCCGACGCCAGTCGATCGACACCTCCAGTGCGGCCGTCGTCGTAAATCCGGGCCCGCTCGGCGCGCCGGTGGCCGGCGACAGCAATACGAGCTACTTCTGCGTCATGGACAGCGAAGGCAACGCGCTCTCTTATATCCACAGCCTGTCCGCGGGTTACGGCAGCGGCTTCGTCGCGGGAAGTACCGGCGTGCTTCTGAACAACCGCTCAGGACGCGGCTTCTCGCTGGTCGAGGGCCATCCCAACGTAATCGAGCCCGGCAAGCGGACCATGCACACGCTGAACGCCTACATGACCTTGAAGGACGGCAAGCCGAACATCGTGGGCGGCACGCCCGGCGGCGACCGTCAGATACCGTGGAACGTTCAGGTGCTTACCAACATCATAGACCACGGCATGGACCCGCAGCAGGCCGTCGAGGCGCAGAGATGGGTCAGCTGGCCGGGCACCGATCCCGCCCACGTTGACGAGCCCTACAGGCTGGAGCTCGACCCCGGCATGCCCGCTGAAGAGGCCGCGGAGCTCGAGGCCAGGGGCCACAGGGTGGTCATCAATCCCGAGGTCGAGATGGGCGGTTCGGCCAAGGTAATAATGCTGGACGCCGACACCGGAGTTCAGATGGGAGGCTCCGACCCCAGGTCGGACGGCCATGCCGTCTCAATCTAGCCTCGATATCCGTACACTTTGAAGCGAATCGATTGAACATATTCTTCGACGTCGATTACACGATACTAGCCGTGGACAACTCGTTGCGCCCGGGCACGAGAGACATCTTCGAAAAGCTCGTGTCCGATGGTCACAAGGTCTACATCTGGTCCGGCGTAGGAATTCGGACAGCCGAGGTCCGTCGCCACAAGCTTGAAGACATCGTGTCCGGCGTGTACCAGAAGCCCATCGAGGACTTCGAGGCCGGACTGGTCACGTGGGGCGTAACCGTCAGGCCTGATTTCGTCATCGACGACCACCCGGAGATCGTGACCTGCTTCGGCGGATTCATATGCCGGCCCTACTACTTCCGCAATCCCGATGACGACGAGATGCAGCAGATCTACGACACGGTCCGGCAGCTTACGAGCGGCGGACGACCCGAACACACCGCCTTCAGGCCGGGCGTTGCCGGAGATAGCGACAGCCCGTAAAGCTCTCGTCTTCACCTCTGCGTCCATTCCAGGTAGACTGGGATTCAGAAAATCTGATCGGGTCTGATTGCCGCCTTGGTTATACGTCTACTGTCCACCGATGTATCGTCGAAGATCGCCGCCGGCGAGGTCATCGAGCGTCCGTTCTCCGTCGTGAAGGAGCTGGTCGAGAACTCCCTCGACGCCGACGCCACCGAAATTTCGGTGGAGATACGCGGCGGCGGAGTCGAGTCGATACGCGTGGTCGACAACGGCTCGGGCATACCCGGCGATCAAGTCGACATGGCCTTTCGGCGCTTCGCCACAAGCAAGGTCGCCAGGGCCGAGGACCTGGAGTCCATATCCACGCTTGGCTTCAGGGGCGAGGCGCTGCCGAGTATCGCAGCCGTCTCCAACGTCTCCATGATCACCAGGGGCGCCGACGAGGATGCGGGCACTCGCCTGGACATCGTGGAGGGCGAGACGATTCGGAATGAGCGTCAGGGCGCTCCCAGGGGCACGGTGATAAGCGTCCAGCAGCTATTCAGAAACGTGCCCGCCAGAAGGAAGTTTCTTCGGTCCGCAACGTCGGAGGCCAATCAGATTCAAACGCTCGTCACACGCTATGCGCTGGCACGCCCCGACGTCAAGTTCACGCTGGAGGTCGACGGGCAGAGGAGGTTCGGCAGCCCCGGCTCGGGACTGCTGCGTGAGGCGATCGCATGCGTCTACGGTCTGCGTGACGCAACGGGCATGCTTGAATTGGCGCAGCAGTTGGACGTGCAAGATAACGTCGACGTTCGCGTCGACGGCATGATCGGACCGCCGTCTATAGATCGCGCGAACCGCAGCTACATGAGCTTCTTCGTGAACCGGCGCTGGGTCCAGAACCGGACGCTGGCCGTCGCCCTGGAGCAGGCGTATCGCGGCTTCCTAAAGGAGCGCCGATTTCCGCTGGCCGTCGTCAACATAAGCGTTCCCTTCGACGAGGTGGACGTAAACGCTCACCCCTCCAAGACAGAGGTCCGTTTCAGGCGTCAGGACGTGGTGTTCTCTACGCTGCAGCGCGCGGCCAGGGACACGCTCATAGCATTCTCGCCGGTGCCCCAGGTGAGACGCGCTTACACGACCGGCGTCGCACCCTCGTCAGGGTATCCAACGGTAACCCCGGCCGCCTTTTGGCCCACCGAGCCTTTTTCGGACAAGGGCGAACGGCAAATCGCGAACGGCCCGGACGCCGAGAGAAAAGCAGGCGAGGTTGCCTCTGAAATGGTTCGTGCCCAGGAATCCCCTGCCCTTCCGAAGAACGCCTTGCCCGTGCTTCGGGTGCTCGGACAGGTGCGAAACACATACGTGGTCGCGGAGGGTCCCGACGGCATGTACCTCATAGACCAGCATGCCGCACACGAGCGGATCGTCTTCGAGCGGGTGCGGTCCGAGCTGGCGCAGAAGCAGCCGCAAGTCCAGAAGCTGCTGGAGCCCGTGACCGTCGAGCTCGATCCCAGACGGCTGGAGATACTCAAGACCGAGGCCGATGTCATCGCGGGCCTGGGGCTGGACGTTGAGCCCTTCGGCGGCCGCGTGTGCATCATCCGCGGCGTGCCGACGGTCCTGGCCGATTCCGACCCCGCGGCCGCCCTGGTAGACGTCCTCGACGAGCTGTCCAGCGCAGGAGAGTTCGAATCGTGGGAGGAGCGGGCTGCGTACTCCATCGCCTGTCACGGCGCCATACGGGCGGGCAAGAGCCTCTCGCACCAGGAGATGATGGAGCTGACGCGCCAGCTTGAGCAGTGCCTGCAGCCGCACAGCTGCCCTCACGGCCGCCCGACCATCATCCACCTGAGCATCAACCATCTGGAGCAGGAGTTCGGCCGCCGCTAGTCTTTTGGCCCAACCTATTCGGAGGCACAATATGAGCTCATCACCGGAACCCTATCTGGATATCCCCGAACGATACGAAGACGTGACCGCCGAGTGGCTGACACAGGCGCTGCGGACAGGCGGCGTCCTTGATGACCAGGCTGTTACCAGCTTTCGGGTGGAGCCGATTGGCGCAGATCAATCGCGAACCAGCAGCCTTGCCAGAATAGCGGTGGAGTATGACGTACGAGCCGAGGGACTGCCCGGTTCCATGTTCGCCAAGTTCGTCAGCCGAATACCCGGCAATCGCAAACGTGCTAACGAATTTGACATGTTTCGAGCGGAGATCGCGCTTTATCAAAATCTTGGTGACGCCATCCCGATGAACATGCCGAGAATGTATTTCGGCGCTGCCAAAGAAAGGTCGGATGTTGCGGTGCTTCTCTTGGAAGAGATCCGGGCCATATCGAAGGCCGGAGTTCCCCTTGACAAGAGGTGGCTTACAGAATCCGAGGCCAAGCTCGCCGTGAGGGAACTTTCCAAGATGCATGCCAAATGGTGGGATGATCCAGTACTCGACGGGTTCACATGGCTGGCAGACGTAGATAGTTACTCGCGAAGGTTCCTCTATGATACTTACGATGAGTCATGGAGAAAAATGAAGGACGCATTGGAGCCCGCGCTTTCGACTACAGAAGTCCGAATTTGCGGCGGTTTTTCGAGCTATCTGCCGACTCTCATATCTGACTTGAAGAGGATGCCGGTGACTTTATGTCACGGCGACTTCCACCAAGGAAATTTACTGTGGGACAAGCGAGGCGAGCCGAGGACCGTTTGGGCGCTAGACTGGCAGCTTCCAAACACAGGGCCTGCCGTCATAGATGTCGCCTGGTTCTTGGGAATGGGAGTCGCAAAGGCCGATGTTCATCTCGTCCAACAGAAATATCTACCGAATTATCACGACGCCCTGCTTGGCCACGGCGCAGCCAACTATGAGTACGATCGATTCTTGAGCGACTACAAGTACGGAGTATTGGACGGACTT
>JADFKI010000324.1 GCA_022565015.1 Chloroflexota bacterium | reverse complement strand
CTTGTAGCCATTGGCATCGTGATGATCTGCCATGATATGTTTTCAATTTACTCTCTTCCCTATCTCACCTCTGACAGTGTTATCTGGATGCCTCAGAATCTGATGCGTCAATCAACGACACATCTTTTGCCCATCAATCCCCAAGTTACTGGGGGGATCATCGTTCTAACTGGGGCAATTTATGGATGTGTTCTTCTGTTTCGTTATACCCGTAGATCTACTGATGTCTTGGGCGAAATGGAAGCGAACGGAGTATAGGGGAAGAATGCCAAAACCCAATAGGGCGTGTTAGGCCCCCACAGCAGCACCTTGTCTCCCTTTTGTATACCTTTTGCCTGGAGGAAGGAGGCGACCTTTCCGGCGTCTCGCCACATGTCGTCGTAAGTCCACACGCGATATCGCAAGGCCGGCTTTATCAACAGTGCCGGCGAAGGGCCAAACCTCTCGACATAGCTCTGCAGTAGCTCGACCAAAGTGCTCATGCTAAGACCTTCCTGCTGCCGACCGTAGGGCTGATGTTTTACGAGTCGCGCCAAAATTTTCTCAGAAGGCTACCCGCGCCCTACAATACATTATTCGCTACCCCGCCGCCACTTTCGGCATATTGAAAGCTAATTACGGTAATACGGCAGGCTAACGGCCTGTCGAATTTGAGGCGCCATGTGTGGCGGCGCATGGATACAGGTGCTAGACTCTCACCCAACAGCGGCCACCGCCGGACTGTTCAATAAAGCCTCCGCACATGGGGTCTGTTCATGCCTGAATCGCTAACGCCAGAGCTTCTTAAGCTGCAAACGGGGGTGAAGTCCTTCATCGAGGAAGAGCTTCGGCCGCTGGATGAAGGGCTAGACGGCGACCCCTACGCCCCCATTCCCGACCAGGTCCGCAGACGAGTCAGAGAAACCTCCGAGGCAAGCGGCCTTTACGGCGCGTCGCTGCCGTCAGACGTAGGCGGCCTCGAGTCCGGTCCCCTGGCGCTTGTGGTCATCCGAGAAGCCCTGGCGGAGTGCAACTCCCGTTTGGCACGGTTCGTCCTTGGCCCCAGGCTGGGAGCGTTGAGGGCCGCAAGAGGAGAGGCTCGCAAACGTTTTCTGGAGCCTCTTATCAGAGGGGAAATAGCCACGGCGTTTGCGTTCACTGAACCCAGCGGGACCGACGCTCCCCAGCGACCGACCTGGGCCAATAGAGATGGCGAGGAGCTTGTCATTACCGGCAGAAAGTCCTACGTCACCAACGGGGGTTCCGCTGACTTTTTCACCGTCCTAGTCAACGTGGATGAGGACGATGCCGGTCCCGGGGGCGCGGCGATGGTGATCGTCGAAAAGGACACGCCCGGCCTGAGCATCACCCGTACCTTTGCGAGTATGGAGGGCGGCAGCCACGTCGAGCTGGCGCTGGAAAAGGTCCGGACTCCCATCTCAAACGTGCTGGGCGAAATCGGCCAGGGAATGCCCAGGGCGATGGACACCATCGGCGAGGAGCGGCTGGAGCAGGCCGCCAACGCCACCGGGCTCATGCTCTGGGCCGTGGGGCTCGTCACGCAGCACATAACTGGGCCTCATCGCTCCGGCAGGCGGCTCGGCGACCTCGAGGGCGTCCGCATGCGGTACGCGGACATGCGCATCGAGACGTATGCCGCACGCTCCATGCTGTACAGGACGGCCCGCCTCGTGGATTCGGGCGACGCCGCCATAAACGAGGTCATGGCTACGAAGGTCTTCTGCTCCGAGGCCGCCGGACGCGTGATTGACCAGGCCGTACAGCTGGTGGGAGGCCAGGCGCTCGTCGTGGGGCATCCCCTGGAGCACGCCTACCGTCGAGTACGCTCCATGCGGCTGAGCGGAGGCGCGTCGGACATACTGAGGCTTGGCGTCGCGCGTGGCGCCATAGAGTTCGAAGCGGGAAGGCTATGACCTTACTGTAACGGCGCAGGTGCGCGTCAGGCATTGAACAACCCTACAGATCACGGTTACGAAAAGGCCTCAAGAGACCGCTTGCCGAATAAGTGTCCGGCTATCGGTAGAACATGGAGGATACGATGTCTACTTCAAGTGCCAGCTCAATATTTTTCGACAGGGTGACCGCGGCAATCGACGAGCTGCGGGACGAGCTGATCGACATCAGCCTGGATATTCATGCCCACCCAGAGCTGAACTACGAGGAGCATCACGCGTCCGCAGTGCTGACGGAGGCCCTGGAGCGACACGGCTTTGACGTCGAGCGCGGAGTGGGCAATGTCGAGACCGCCTTTCGCGCGACGATAAAAGGGGGCGCCGGCGATGGCCCGACGGTGGCCTTTTTGGCCGAATACGACGCGTTGCCGGAAATCGGCCACGGTTGCGGCCACAATCTCATAGCCATATCGAACCTGGGGGCTGCCCTCGGCGCAAAGGCGGTGGCGGAAGAGCTTTCAGGCCGGGTCGTCATCCTGGGCACCCCTGCGGAGGAGGGAGGCGGAGGCAAGCTTCAGCTCATAGACGCGGGCGTGTTCGATGGTGTCGACGTGGCCCTCTCATCCCATCCATCGTCCAACACGACCACCATACCCACCGACATACCCATCGACGAGAAGTGGAGCCTCGCGATGGTGGGCTTTCGCTACGTCTACCACGGGAAGGCGTCGCACGCGGCGGCGGCTCCCCAGGAGGGAGTTAACGCCCTCAATGCCGTGATTCGCCTGTTCACTGGAATAGACGCCCTCAGGCAGCACCTGCGGTCCGACGTGCGAATCCACGGGGTTATCACGGACGGGGGTCTCGCGGCGAACGTAGTGCCCGACTTTGCGGCGGCTGACTTCATGCTGAGGTGCCTGGACCGCGAATACCTGGGAGAGGTAACCGACAAGGTCAGGGCGGTCGCTGAGGGCGCCGCGCTGATGACCGGCGCCACGCTCGAGGTCCTTGACGCCGATCCCTTGTACGACAACGTACGTCCAAACGCGGCCCTGTCCAGGATAGCGAAGGGCCACGCCGAAGCCGTCGGGCTGGCGTTAGACCCGGCGCCACCCGGGGCAGGCAAGGGCGGCGCCTCGACCGACTTCGGCAACGTCAGCCAGGTCGTTCCCGCCTACTACACGAGGTTCGCCGTGAGCAAGGACCCCGTGCCGGGCCACTCGCTGGCGATGGTCGCCGCGGCCAAGACGGACCTGGCCCACGACAACGCAATCGCCGTGGCAAAGCTCCTCGCCTTGACCGCGTGCGATCTCATCAGCAGCCCCGAGCTACTGGCCCAGGCCGTCGAGGAGTTCAAGGAGCGCGCAGGTTATTGATGGCGGCGCATATCAAGATGTCGGGTGACTGTCGAAATCATGTTATGACGAGTAGCTCTCAAAAGGACTAACCAGATATACCCCCGGCAATCCTGCTTTTCGCGGAAGACGCCGACCTCGCCTGGATGCACACTTGGCGCTTGAGCTATCCCTCGATGTGTCGGCACACCAAATAGGAATCAGATAGACGATTCCGCCGGGTGCGACGTCGATATTCGAATCGACGAGCGGGTTGAATGGCGCATACCCCTTCAGGGCAACACGGACC
>JADFKI010000323.1 GCA_022565015.1 Chloroflexota bacterium | reverse complement strand
GGCTAGCCACGCTTCTGTGACCAGGCTGAAGACGAAGGGGTGACAAGATGCGGGTCTCTCTAACTTTGCGTTGGCGCCCTCGGGGCCAGTGGTATCTAAAGCTCCAAGACAATCACCCACATGGGACCCCGACCGACGTCGTACGTGCGCATGAGCTCCAGGACGCCGTTCTCCCCGATACGATAGGCCGCCAGTCTTCCCGACTCCAGACCGGCGGAGTAGAGAAACGTTCCGGTAGGATCGATGCCGAAGGCCCTGGGGACCGGCTCGGCCTCCACGATAGCGGTCCGCTGCAGCCTTCCGGTGGATGGGTCCACGGCGAAGCAGGCGATGCTGTTGTGGCCCCGATTGGGGGCGTAGAGAAATCGTCCGGACGGTGTGATGTGAATCTGCGCGCAGGAGTTTCGCCCGCTGTAATCGTCGGGAAGCGTCGGCACTGTGTGAATGGGCGTCAACGTGCCCCGCTCCTTGTCGAAGTCGTACGCGGTGACGCTGCAGCCCTGCTCGTTGGAGAAGTAGACGACATCCAGGCTCGGATGGAAGCAGTAGTGTCTTGGACCCGTCTCGGGCTCTTGAGGTACCTTGAACGGGCTGTTCTCTGAGAGCCGTCCGGACTCGACATCGAACCTGAACTGAAAGATCTCGTTGGGGCCGTTGCCTCCGGCGATGTGAGGGAGGAAGGCGAAGGAGTTGGTGGGGTCGGTCTGCAGGCAATGGGCGCCGGTGGCGGTCGCACGCCATTCAACAGGCGGCGTCTGCACCGTCCCGTCCGTGCCTATGGCGTGGACCGCAGCCCTGCCCGCGCCGTAGTAGGCCGATAGCAGGTAGCGCCCGGTGCGATCGGTCGACATGTAGCAGGGGTCGGACTCGAGCTGAGCGGTGCCGAGCAACGTCAGCCCGCCCGAACCTCCGTCTATGCCATAGCTGTCGATCTGGTTTACGTCGCGCCTTCCCACGTACATGAGCCTCTTGTCCGGGTCCACGGCAAGCGGCGCGGGCCGTCCTTGCACGTCTAACCGGCGCAACAGCTCGAGCTCGCCGCTGACGGCGTCCATCGAATATGTCGAAATCTTGTCCTCTTCGGAGAGCGTGACGTAGAGATAAAAAGTCATTTCGAGCCCCTGGTTGTTAAGATCGCACTTTGCCGGAGGCCTCAGCCTTCAGCGAGCTTCCTGCCGAGGTTGACCATCATATCATCGACCATGGCCTCGAGGTCGAATTTCGGCGACCATCCCCACTCTCTTCTCGCGGCGGAATCATCCAGGGAGTTGGGCCACGAGTCGGCTATGGACTGGCGCAGAGGGTCGATGTCGTAGTCCATGGCGAAGTCGGGGACGTGCTTACGTATCGCCGCTTCGAGCTCTTCGGGCGCGAAGCTCATGGCGTTCACGTTGAAGTCGGCGTGGTGCTGAAGACCGGCGACATCAGCCTCCGCCAGCTGGACCAGGGAAAGGACCGCGTCGGGCATATACATCATCGGCAGGTACGTGCCTGGGCGCAGGTAGCACGTGTAGCGCCGCTCCCGAATCGCGCCGTAGAAGATCGCGACGGCGTAGTCGGTGGTGCCGGCGGTAGGCTCCGTCTTCCAGCTGACGATGCCCGGCAGCCGAACGCCCCGCACGTCCAGCCCGACCTTATCGAAGTAGTAGCCGCCCATAAGCTCGCCAAAGACCTTGGATATGCCGTACAGCGTGTTGGGCTTTTGAAGGGTCTCGTTCGGCGTGTTGTCAGCAGGGGTGCCGGGGCCGAAGGCGGCGATGGAGCTGGGAATGATGACGCGTTCGAGGCTGTTTTGGGCTGCCGCTTCCAGAACGTTGAACAGGCCGTTTATGTTGACCTCGTGGCCGAGACCGCGCTCGCCCTCGGCCCGCGCCGACAGAATCGAACCCAGGTGGTATATCGTGTCGATCTCGTACTCTTTGATCGCTCTATCCAGGTCCTGGTATTGCCTGACGTCAATGCGGGTGGACGGTCCCGACTCGAGAACGTCGGGCGCAAGCGGAGTGGCCCGGCCCGCGGCGATGACGTTTTGCGCGCCGTACCTCTCCCGAAGTGCGGGCACCAGCTCGGAGCCAATCTGTCCCGAGGCGCCGGTTACTAATATCCGTTCCATGTCTTTTCGCTAATCCGCGTAAAGTTTTGGCGTCTTCGATGACTGAGGGGATTTCGTCATGAGGCCGCCCATTCGATTCGACTGTGTTCACACAAATCGCATGAAGCTGTTGGCCTCTGAAATGACTCAAAAACTTCAGATCATGAGGTCGCCGCCGTTAATGTCCAGGGAAGCGCCTGTAATATACGCGGCCCTATCAGAGGCCAGGAATGCGACGAGCTCGGCGACCTCGTCCGGCGTTCCGAGGCGGCTTATGGGAAAGCCTTCGGCGTATGCCCTGGCACGCTCGTCGGAAATAGTCGTTCGCACCATCTCCGTGTCGATGAGGCCGGGGCAGACGGCGTTCACGGTTATTCCATGGGGCGCGGCCTCTTTGGCCAGGTGTCGGGTAAAGCCCAGTATGCCCGCCTTCGCCGCGGTGTAATGAGCTCCTCCGACGGTGCTGATGTTCTTGCCGGCCGTAGAGGAGAAGTTCACGATGCGTCCCCAGCCGGCGTCTTGCATCGGCTTGAGCACGGCGCGGGAACAGAGGTAGGTCCCCTTGAGGTTGACGCCGACGACCAGGTCCCACTCCTCCTCTTCGATGTCTATGACTTGCGTGGGACGCAGTATACCTGCGTTGTTTATCAGGATGTGTATCGCGCCGAAGCTTCCGAGAGCCTTGTCCACCATGGCCCGGACATCCGATGCGGACGTTACGCTGCCGGGCGCTGCGACGGCCTCGTGCCCATAGCCTTTCAGGTGGGAGACGGTCCGGTCGGCGGACTCGCCGTCGATGTCGTTGATGACGAGGCTCGCTCCGCCGCGGGCCAGGCGTCGAGCCACGGCGCGTCCCATGCCCTGGCCCGCGCCTGTGACTATCGCGACCCTACCCTGGAACTCGGACTCGCTCGCCATATCCGTCGCCTGAAATCACGTTGCCTCAAGACGGCGCAACGCGTGCCGTCTGTCAGGGCAACTATGATAACTCAGATGATGGCAAGCTGCCCGCCTACGCATTCGAATTCTCGCAGAGCGCCATCGAGGTGGCTCTACTCGTGGGGGGCGGCCTAGAAGACAGTTTCCAGTAGATTGATGCGGTCGTTTATGTAAGGCGAGAAGTGGCGTCGATATCTTTCCTGGAGGTCTTTCAACTTCCAGTCGTTGCCTGTCACCGTTCGTCTGCACGGACGTGAGCCACAGCCGCAAGGGGTGGGCAATGTCCAGCTCGGGTCCGTGCTCCACATGGCATAGTCGGCCGTCAGCTCTTCGCCTGCCGTGATATCCCGCATGGCAACCAGCGTCACCTCATCGTTCATCCAAACGTTTGGGTCACAGGAGTGGTTCATGAAGTCATCAGGGCTTTCGGGCTCTCCTCTGCCGGCCGCCAGATAGAGCCCTTCGCCGATCTCTGCGACGCTGTGTTTCCTGGCTTTGCCCGCTCGGATATCCTCCT
>JADFKI010000070.1 GCA_022565015.1 Chloroflexota bacterium | reverse complement strand
ATGCCGGACATGATCGTCTGACCGGTCTCTTCAGCATAAGTTACATGGAACGTGGGGTCTTCGTCGGAGAGTTTAATCAACGCATCCGAAAGCCTGTCCTGGTCCGCCCGCGACTTGGGCTCGATGGCTACGGAGATCACCGGCTCGGGGAACGTTATCGTCTCTAAAATGACGGGCTCATCCTGGTCACAGATGGTGTCCCCGGTGGAGGTGTCCTTGAGGCCGACCGCGGCCGCGATCTGACCGGCATATACCTCTTCGACTTCCTCGCGATGCTGAGCATGCATCTGGACAATTCGACCCATGCGTTCCCTTTTCTTGCTGGTGGAGTTATAGATGATCGCCCCAGATTTGATCCTGCCCGAGTAGACCCTGAAATAGACCAGGCGGCCTATGAACGGGTCTGACACGGTCTTGAAAGCGAGCGCGGCAAAGGGATCGTCGAGGCTCGGTCTACGGGTCAGCTCTTCGCCGGTCTTCACGTCGTGCCCTACGACGGGGGGCACGTCCATCGGTGATGGCAGGTAGTCTCCTACGGCATCGAGAAGCGGCTGGATGCCCTTATTTTTCAGCGCCGTGCCGCACAGCACCGGAACGATGCGGTAGTCTATCGTCGCTTTCCTGAGGGCTTTTTTAATCTCGTCGCGGCTAATTTCCTTCTCTTCCAGATACTTCAGGAGCAGATCGTCATCGGTCTCGGCGATCTTTTCGATCAGCACGCCCCGATAGTTCTTGCACTCCTCTATGAGCTCTTCGGGCACCGGTCCTTCTTTAGGCTCCTCCGTAGGTTCCTCAGACCATGTCCAGGACTTCTCTTCGACCAGGTCGACGACGCCCCGGAATTTGTCTTCGATGCCGATTGGAATCTGGATTGCCACTGGGTTGGCCCGAAGTCGGTGGGTTATGGTATCGATGGTCCGTTGAAAGTCGGCCCCGACCCGGTCCATCTTGTTTACGAAGCAGATTCTCGGTACGTGGTACCGGTCCGCCTGTCGCCAGACCGTCTCTGACTGGGACTGGACCCCTGCGACGGCATCAAACACAACAACACCGCCATCTAGTATTCGGAGGCTTCGCTCCACTTCGGCGGTGAAATCGACGTGGCCGGGGGTATCGATAATGTTGATGTCGTACCCCTTCCAGCTCGCCGATGTTGCCGCAGAGGTAATGGTTATACCGCGCTCTCGCTCCTGGGCCATCCAGTCCATTGCGGTAGTGCCCTCGTCGACGCCACCCAATCTGTAGATGCGGCCGGAAAAGAAAAGCACACGCTCGGTGACGGTAGTCTTACCGGCGTCTATGTGCGCTATGAACCCGATGTTACGGGTGTTTTTCAGATTAATGCCGTTGTTGGATGCCATCTCTAAATACGATTCTTCCGGCTCTACCAGCGGTAGTGTGCGAAGGCGCGGTTGGCTTCGGCCATCCTGTGCAGGTCTTCGCGTCTTCTCACTGCGTTGCCCTGATTTCTCGACGCCTCCAATATCTCGTTGGCGAGGCTTTCATGGGTCGGCCTGCTTCCCCGATTTCGGGCGGACTCTATCATCCACCTCATGGCAAGGGCCATTCTCCGCTCGGGTCTGACCTCTGTCGGCACCTGGTACGTGGCGCCGCCGACACGTCGGGACCTGACCTCCAGCATAGGTGTGGCGTTGCGGATAGCCTGCTCGAACACCTCCAACGGAGACCGGTTCGTCTGCTGTTCCACGATGTCGAGGGCGTTGTAGACGATGCGCTGTGCGACCGTCTTCTTGCCGTTCCACATGATCTTGTTAATGAATTTGCTCAGCTCAACGCTGCCGTACTTGATGTCAGGTGGTATTATTCGTTTTTCAGCTCTTCTACGACGGGCCATGTCTTGATCTCAACTTTGCTTCGGTTAGGCGGGACCGGTCTCTCGCTTGGTGCCGTACTTGCTTCGTCCACGCTTCCGTCCGTCGACTCCTGCCGTGTCCAGCGCGCCACGGATTACGTGGTATCGAACGCCGGGCAGGTCCTTTACTCGTCCCCCGCGTATCAGCACAACGGAGTGCTCCTGAAGGTTGTGACCTTCGCCGGGAATGTAGGCTGTTACTTCCATGCCGTTTGTAAGCCTTACCCTGGCTACTTTTCGGAGCGCTGAGTTGGGCTTTTTAGGTGTCTGTGTCCTCACCTGAACACAAACGCCCCTCTTCTGCGGGGCGCCTGAATCTCTTCGTCCACGGTTCTTGAGCGAGTTAAACGAATATCGAAGCGCGGGCGCCTTGTCCTTCTTCTTTTTCATTTTTCTGCCCTTGCGCACAAGCTGGTTCACCGTGGGCATGATAATACCTCAATCTATTTGGATAAATACGCTCAATGGGGAATGCCAAAAAACGAGGACACCATTTAAGGCGACCAAGAAGAAATTTTACTATCCTAAGTCACCGATGTCAACATTATCCAGGACTCGTATTTGGGCTCTACGTCGCAGTAATTTGGACGCCATGCCCTATCAAGACGACCGTCATTTTGCAGGAACGTGCCAACAATTCGTATCGCGTCGCGTCCCCTGACGACACGGGGCGGAGCTCCGGTCCGACTCCTATTGTCTCCGTGAGCCGGCAGCCGGAGATCGTGCCCGTATTCCGGAATGCATTTATGCCTTACAATGCAAGGAGCTTTAATGGCCCCTTGCATCCAGAGAACTCCGGCAGTTAGAATTATATGCTGTGCTCATAAATCATTTCCCTAAATTTTTGTAAGGAAACTATCAGATGGAAGCCTACGAGTTAATCGAACTGGAGCCTAATCCTAATATAGAGGAGTTTCAGGCGGGCGACACGGTAAGGGTGAACATAAAAGTCACGGAAGGCGATAGGACCCGCACGCAGGCGTTCCAGGGCGTCGTCATTCGCCGCCGCGGCGGTGGCCCCGGCGCGTCGTTCACCGTACGCAGGGTGACTCACGAGATAGGGGTCGAGCGGACGTTCCTGCTGCACTCGCCCAACGTCGAGTCCGTCAGCGTCACGCGAAGGGGAAAGGTGCGAAGGTCACGCCTCTACTACCTTCGAGGCCTTTCCGGAAGGGCGGCCCGTATCAAAGAGAGGCGCTAGTCGACGAGTTCCCTTTGGCCTTTGGACAAAGGTTCCAAGGGCCAAAGAGCAACCCCGTTTAGGCGTTCCGAAGCGACGCGTATCGAAGACTTCGGGGCGTCTTATTGTTTCTGCTATTCTATAGCCGAGGCAGGCTATCCCCCACCCGGACCGCATTCCATTTGAGCTATGAGTTACGCAGAAGTCGCTGTAGACGCCCCTACCGGCAGCAATCGCACCTTTAGCTACTCGTACGTCGAAGGCATGGAAATCTTGCCGGGCCACCTGGTTCGCGTGCCCTTTGGCGCGAGGAAGCTGCAAGGTATCGTCGTGCGGCTTGTGGCCGTGCCGGGAGTGCCGGAGACTAGAGACATCGACAGCGTTCTAATTCCGGAGCCCCTGCTCTCTGAAATCCAGATCGAAGTCGCCGAGTGGCTGAGCCGCTACTATAGCTGCTCGCTATTCGAGGCTGCCGCTCAGATGCTGCCGCCCGGCGGGCGCCTGCGTAGCCGGACCTTCTTTGCCATATCTCCGAAGCAGGATAATATCGACGGAGTTCAGCTCACCGAGCTCCAACAGCGCGTGATGGAATTCCTCAACGGCAAGGGCGAGGTTGACCAGGAGCGCGTCGTCAGACTGCTGGGCGAGCGGGTCAGGCCGTCCTTGTCTGCCCTGGCAAAGCGGGGCTTCTTGGACCGCTCGACTAAGGCGGCCGGGCGTAATTTAAGTCCCAAGTACAGGGAAGTCGCGTCTCTTTCGCCGGGCTCAGAGGCTTCGGTGAGGGATTGGCTGACGCTGTCAACGGGCAGGGCGCCCAGGCAAGCCGCCCTGGCGGCCAAACTCTTGGAGAGCAAGGCCCCTCTGGTGCTGGCGGAGGCCAGAAAGGAATACGGCGCCGGCCCCGTCAAGGCCCTGAGTGAACGTGGCTGGCTGGTCAAGGAGCGCGTGGCGGTTGACCGCGACCCGCTGGAGGGAAGGGTGTTTCCTCCTTCGCTCCCTGTAAAACTCACCGGAGGTCAGGAGCGGGTGGCGCGAGATATCTGCGAAACCCTCGGCGACCCCTCCGCAATGCCTCGAACGCACCTGATACAGGGCGTAACGGGAAGCGGTAAGACGGAGGTATACCTGGCCGCCGTCGAGCGGTGCCTGAGCATGGGTAAGAAGGCCATCGTACTGGTGCCGGAGATCGCTCTCACCTATCAGACGATCGAGCGGTTTGCGTCGAGATTCCCCGGCCAGGTTGCGGTACTGCACAGCGGCCTCTCGCGGGGCGAACGCTACGACCAGTGGTGGAGGGTGTGGCGTGGCGATTATGGGGTAGTCATCGGTTCGAGAAGCGCAATATTCGCGCCGCAACGTGACCTTGGCCTGATTGTCATCGACGAAGAGCACGAGTGGACTTATAAGCAGCATGACGCCAGCCCTCGATACCATGCAAGGGAGGTCGCAGCCCACTTCGCCGAGCTTAGCGGCGCCGTCCTTGTCCTCGGCAGTGCATCACCGGATGTGGACTCCTATTTCAGGGGTCTGAAGAAGGAATATCGGTTGCACCTGCTCCCCGACCGCGTAGCGGCAAATGAGTCCGACGGGCGCGTGCGAGATGCCAATGCGCCTCTCGCCGATGTGAAGATCGTGGACATGAGGCAGGAGCTCCGCAGTGGCAATCGGGATATGTTTAGCAGAGAGCTTGCCTCTGCCATGGACGATTGCATCAACGCCGGCGGCCAGATGATGCTGTTCCTGAACCGTCGAGGATCTTCTTCGCACATGCAGTGTCGCAGCTGCGGTTACAGCCTGAGATGCACACGATGCGACGTTCCACTCACGTATCACGGGTCCACCAACAGGCTCCTCTGCCACTATTGCGGCCTCCGAAGGCGGCTGACGGAGCAATGCCCGAGCTGCCTGAATTACCGGATGAGCATGTATGGCATCGGCACGCAGGCCGTTGTCGAGGAGGTCGAGGCACGCTACCCGGATGTTGGCGTGGTCCGCTGGGACAGAGATGTGCCCGCCGGGCCCAAAGCGTATGAGGAGTATCTTGGGAAATTCAGGTCGGGCGAGGCAAGGATTCTTGTCGGCACCCAGATGATCGCCAAGGGCCTGCACTTTCCCAGGGTGACGCTGGTGGGTGTGGTCTCCGCGGACGTTGGCCTGAACATTCCGGATTACCGCGTGGGGGAAAGGGCCTTTCAGATACTGTGCCAGGTAGCGGGAAGGGCGGGACGCGGCGACGAAAAGGGCAGGGTGATCTTCCAGACCTACCAGCCGGAGAACTACGCCGTGCGTGCCGCGGCGCTCCAGGACTACCAGTCGTTCTATAGGGAGGAGATGGCCTATCGACTCGAGCAGGCCAACCCTCCGTACAGCAAGCTCATTCGCCTGCTCTTCTCCCACACCAACGGCGCCTATTGCGAACAGCAGGCCAACAAACTCGCCGGCATCCTCCACGACGAGCGCGACGCGTGGGGCCTGTCCGACGTTGACATTCTCGGTCCGACGCCTGCGTACCCGACCCGGCTCCGCGGCCGATATCGATGGCACATCATACTCAGGGGGCCGGACCCGCGCATCCTGCTGGATTCCGTGACCGTCCCGGCCAGGTGGGTCGTTGACATCGATCCCGTTTCACTGACGTGAAGGAGAGTACGGGGTACGGGGCGCAGAGTATGTTCGTATTGCAAGCATGATAACGCTTGACGTTATTAACGAGAGGCGTTAATATAATGATACGAAGCTGCCGAGACGGCGAGACCGAAAGGGTCTTCCAACGATTGGTCTCTCGAAGGCTTCCTATGGATATCCAACGTAGCGCTCAACGTAAACTAGCGATGTTAGACGCGGCGGAATCTTTGAACGATCTTCGTGTTCTTCCAGGAAACCGTCTCGAATCGCTTTCAGGGAGTCGTAGGGGACAATATAGTATCCGAATAAATGACCAGTGGCGAGTCTGTTTTACATGGAGCCGAAGCGACGCATACGATGTGGAAATCGTCGATTATCATTAGGGAGTGAATGTGACTTCTGATAAGTATCCGCCGATTCACCCTGGGGAGATATTGCTCGAGGAGTTTCTAAAGCCGCTGGAGAAGAGCCAGTATCGACTGTCCAAGGACATATCGGTTCCCCCGCGCAGGATCAACGAGATCGTTCACGGCAAGCGCGCGGTCACCGCCGACACGGCGCTTCGATTATCCCGCCACTTCGGGACGTCCGAAAAGTTCTGGCTCAACTTGCAAATTCAATATGACCTCGAAATTGAGAAGGAGAAGCTTAAAGACAGGCTCGAGAAAGAGGTAACGGTGCTTCGCGGTAAGGGTTGAGCGAACCATTGTGCAAGGAACAAGCTCTGATAAATAAAAGGGGGACAGGGCAAGGAGCTTCGTACGCCCCATACCCTGTACCCCTATACCCTAAACCTCGACAGTCGGCTTGATGTTCTGGTTGAGCCGGAACAGATTCGTCGGGTCGTACTTGTTCTTTAAGGTGACCAGCCGGTCGTACGTTGGAGCAGCGTAGGCGGCCTTGACACGCTCGTCACCCTCTTGGTCCAGGTAGTTGACGTAAACCGCGTCCCTGGCGAACGGCTGCATGGCCTCCCAGAACTCACGGGTCCACGTGACGTTCTTCTCGGAGTCCGCTGGATCAGCCCACAGGGATGGTATGAGGAAGTTATAGGACATGTCCCGGTGTCCGAAGGCTGTTTCCGACGCGCCGACGCGGTTCATGGCGCCACCGCCATTGTGCTCGATGATCACCACGGTCATTGGAGAGGGGACTTTGGCAAACTGGGCGATCATGGTATCAATAGCGTCGTCGGTGAGGTCGGTCAGGAAGCTTGACTTCCAGTAGTTATGGTACCCGGTTGGCATGAAGTCGTCGAGCATAGCCTGGGCGATGTTATAAGGCGTGGGTTGGAAGAGGTCGACAACAGGCGGACCGAACTCCCTCAGGGGCCGAATCGCCTGCTCTCCTGCATCAAGGTCGCCGGTGTAAACTCCGAAGACTCCGATGACGGGGGTGCCCCATGCCTCCTCAGGCACGAATGGCGCGGAGGGTGCCATCAAGAGGCCGGCTCCGGTCGTGAGCTCCACTGGAGCCGTGGCTTCGAATTCGCGCCAGAACTGAAGAACCTCCTTTGCCCTGGCTATGGGATGGACCACCATACCCGACAGCACCGTGCCCACGGGATGGACTCGAAACTCGAATGAGGTGACCACACCCAGGTTTCCACCGCCTCCACGCACGCCCCAGAAAAGGTCTTCGTTCTCCGTCGCACTGGCCGTCAGGAACTTGCCGTCGGCAGTCACTATGTCAACGGACAGAAGGTTGTCGCAGGCAAGGCCATGCTTGCGCACCAGCCAGCCCAGGCCGCCGCCCAGGGTGAGACCTCCGATTCCTGTCGTCGAGATAAATCCTCCGGTGGCCGCCAGTCCGAAGGGCTGAAGATCATGGTTAAGCTCGGCCCAGGTGAGGCCAGGTTCGGCGCGGACGGTTCGCGCCGCCAGGTCGGTCCGCACGCCTTTCATCTGGGATAAGTCGATAACGATGCCCCCATCGCACACCGCGGTGCCGGCTACGTTATGGCCGGCACCCCGTACCGCCACTAGCAGGCTGTTGGCTCGGGCGAAATTGACGCAGCTGATTACGTCGGCCACCCCGGCGCAACGAACGATGAGGCTCGGCCTCTTGTCGATCATCGCGTTGAAAATCGTTCGGGCCTCTTCGTAGTCGGCGTCGCTGGGAAGGATGAGCTCACCCCGCAAGCTACTCTTGAGTTCTTCAACTGCTGCTTCCTCGACGATGGTTTCTGCGCCTGTCATAGTGGTGAATTTCAAATCAACCATGTTCCTCCCCTTAATGAGAATGAAATAATGAAGATGAAATAGTGAAAACGAAATAATAAATGAAGTCTATTCCAAAAGACAAGAGGACAGGGCGAGAGAAACTCACTTCTCCAACCCTGTCCCCTTGTTCTCGCCTATCTTGTAGCCTGTGTGTCTAAATAGGAATTCCTACTCCACCGATACCTGAATCCGGAGTTACAGGTTGAACTGAGGGTCCAGGTAGTTCTTTTCCTTGGCGTAGACCTGGAGTCGGCCACGGGTCGTGTCCGTGACGATCAGCCGGTCCTCCTCGTCGATGGCCATGCCCACGGGGTGGGAGAACAGGCCGAGGGCGGTCTTGTCCTTCACGCGTCGGTAGGCCTTCACGACGTCGGGGTTGGACTCCACGACCTCTTTCGCCCACGACGAAAACTCGACGGCATCGCCGTAGAGCGCGGTTATGGTGCTGCCTTCCGGGTCGTAGATCTGGACGCGCCTGTTGCCCCAGTCGGAGACGTAGACGTCGCCTTCGCTGTCTACCGCAACGCCGGCCGGGTGGTCGAGCTCGCCGCCTGGACCGCTCTCCGCGCCGAATGCCAGCTTGAACTCACCGTCGGGCGAGAACTTCTGGACCCGGTTGTTGCCCCAGTCGACGACATAGACGTCGCCGTCTTTGTCGACCGTTAGGCCCCAGGGCCGGTTGAACTGGCCGTGTTCCGTTCCCTCTGCCCCGAAGGCACTCAGGAACTGACCGTCCTTTGTGAACTTCTGGACCCGGTGATTCCCGGCGTCAGAGATGTAAAGGTTGTTATACGAGTCGAAAGCAAGGCCTGTCGGGGCGTCGAGCTGCCCCTCGTCGGACCCCGCTTCTCCCCAGTGGCCAATCTCCTGACCATCCGAATCGTAGACCATGACCTTGTTCTCATGCTCGTCGGAGCAGTACACGTTGCCGTCCTTGTCAACGGCTAGGGACGAGGGCCAGGTGAGTCCGCCGCGGCCAAAGTCCCCGAGGAACTTCTCGTCTATCGTCACCTTGCCGATGCGCTTGTTCGGGGCGACAACACCTCCGGCGCCTTCCTGCCCTCTGCTAAGTACGTAGATTACGCCTCCCGGAGCCAGGGCCAGGTCCATCGGCTGCGAAAAGCCGTTGCCCGCGGCCGCGTTGCGACCGATCGTGTGGCTGTAGTTCCAGGTGCGGCCTGCTATTGTAGTCGTTAGCATCGCGATTCCCTCACTGTCTATAAGGCTGAATTCAGTGAAACATCGAGTTGGCCCCGGCGGGTCCGGTCATGTTCGGACCCGCCGGAGGCTAGCTCGTCTTATCAAAGGTCTCGTTTAGGAGTGGCCGTTCGTCTCGATGAACTTGGGCTGCTCAAAGGTGCCGTTTACGATCGGCACAGGGTCCAGTTTCATCCAGTCCTCGAGAATCGTGCTGTAGACGCCTCTGTAGTCCATGTTGGGAACAAGGTCGCCCTGCTCCAGCGCTTCCGGCCGCGTGTCGGGATACTCGCTGTACATGCCGCCCTTGACGCTCGGGCCAATGGCGAACGCAACGCCGGCAGCGCCGTGGTCGGTGCCTGAGCCGTTGTCCCGAACCCTGCGGCCGAACTCCGAGAAGAGGAACATGACGACGTTGTCGTCGGTGCCCTGCTCTCTGAGATCGTCCCAGAAATCGGCCACGGCCTCGGCGGTGTCGGACCAGAGCTGGGAATGCAGCGTTGCCTGTGCGGCGTGAGTGTCGAAGCTGCCGTAGTCGCAGTAGAAGAACCGCGTGCCTAGATCGGCCGCGTGAACCATCGAGATGTCCCGAAGCTTATGGGCGATGGGGCTGCTGCCGTACTCTATGCTGGACTTGTACCTCTCAGGCGCTACCTTCAAGATGTCCGCGCCCTTCAGCGCGTCCAGTCCGGTCTGGCCGAGGTAGTCCATGACGGGACCTGAGCCTATGGCCGGCGCGTACATGTTGGCGAACCTCTGAAGCACTCTATCGCGCTGTTCCTTCTGCTCGATACTGGTGAGCAGACCGTAGTTGGAGACGTCGGCGACTGAGGCGACGGAAACGCCGGGTGCTACGAGGGCCCTGGGAAGGGCCTGGCCCACGTTGACCGTTGTGATCGGGTTCTCGCCGTCCGGGTCGAACTCGCGGGTCGCCCTGGCTACCCATCCTTCCGTACCGACTGTTTTCGGCTCACAGGTGTGCCAGATGTCCATGGAGCGGAAATGCGACCTCGGCGAGTTCTCATATCCGATTCCGTGAATGATGGCCATGTCGCCGCTGTCGTAGATCTCTTTCATCGGGCCCATCGCTGGGTGCATTCCAAGCTTATCGTCCAGCTTGAGCACTCGCTCCTCGGGAATCCCGAGAGACCTCCTGGAATCATGGTAGTTGCCGTCCGTGAACGGAATTATCGTATTAAAGTAGTCGTTACCTCCAGTCAACTGAAGAACAACCACGACTGGCGGTTTATTGGTCGTTGCCATTAGTTCCTCCTGAGATGATTTCTTAATAAGGTTGGCCGCCTACCCGAATTGGTACTCTCTCGTTGCGCCGATGAGCGCCAACATTTCGCCAGTCCGCTCCGTTGACTCCTCGTAGTTCTCGTCGCCTTCCCAGTTTATGACGCCGCCGGTCTCCGCATGGGAAATTAGCTCGGTGCGGGTGTTGCCGGCCATCTCGATTGGTCCCATGAGATCGAGGCACTGGTCTACAAACTGCTCAGGGCTCATCGTGGGGCCGTTGGAGCCGGCTATTCGCTCTACGATTCTCTTCACGCCCGGCAGATCGGTGTTGCTGATGCGATCTGCCACGAAGTTGACCCGCTTCACCAGCGAGCCGCTGTTGATCCACTCGTGTCCGGTGTGCCAGCCCTCGACGCTGGGCGGGTCCAAGATATCCTGCCCCATGTATCCGGGCTCCTTGGCAACCGCCTCAAGTCGGGGATCGGGGCCCTTCATGTCGCCGGTCAATCTGAGCGTGCCCACGACGACCTCGGTCGGGCTCTTGACCTTCTTGTACAAGGCCGCCTTGAAGAAGTCGGACTTGAACATCATGCGCAGCACCGGCTTAATCTCGAAGTCGTTGTCCACGAAGGTGTCGATCATCTGCTGGATGGCTTCGGGGTCTCGTGGCTCCTCGATGTCCCAGGCGGGGACCTGCGGCTCGTCCGCCACGAAGAAGTTGTACAGGTGCCTGCAGATGAACTTCGGGCACGCCGGCTGCTGAAGGATGATATCGATTATGTCGTTGCCGTCGAGATTCCCGGTGTGGCCGAGGAAGGTCTTCTCGGTGTTGTCGTGGTCCTCGGCTAGGAACTCGAAGTGCCACGGGAAGCGTCCGTAAGGGAATCGAGGCATCTTGGCGCCTATCGTCCAGCCCGTGAAGGCCCTCGAACACTCATAGACATCCTTCTCGGTATAGTTGCCGACTCCCAGGGAGAAGAGCTCCAGCAATTCACGTCCCCAGTTCTCGTTGGGCGCATGCTTGTGGTTCTCGTTGTTGTCCAGCCAGAAGATCATCGCCGGGTCGCTGGCAAGCTTGGACAGGAGCTCCCGATAGCTGCCCATGCCATACTTTCGGAACATGTCGATCTGGTCGAGCAGGTGGTTGCAGTTGTCCACCTTGGCGTTGCCGGTGGCGAATACATGGTGCCAGAAAAGCGCCATCTTCTCTTCGAGGGGCCGCTCCGAGTTCACCAGGTAGTACATCCAGTTCGCCTGACCGGGTGCGGCCGCTCCGCCGGGTACCTCGGTGATCGGGTGATACCTGTACAGCAGGTAGTCGTCGACGGGCGGTGTGTCTTCGTAATCGACAAGCTGGTCTACGGCCTTGTCGTAGCCAAGCTCCGCCAGCTCCTCCAACTCGTCTCGGGTCGCTCCGAATCCGGCGCGACGCATCAGGTGCGCCAACTGTGCGATCTCTTGTTTAGCGGCCATTACACGCCTCCATTCCGTGCCTCCTAAGAATCATTACGTTCCGGGCTCCACTTCGAATAACAATCTGTAGATTGGAATATATTACGAGTACGCCGAAGCGTTCGCTCAAAGGTCCGAGGTGGAGTCACCCCCTTTCGAAGGGGCGGCTCCGCCCTGTTTTATCTGACATTCGGGACATATTCCGTAGTAGTCCGTCCGCCGTCGAACGATTTGATAGCCCGTTGCCTTCGCTATCTCGCCCAGGGAGCCATCGTCTTCGGGCAGCTGCAGGTCGTCCACCCTCTCGCACTCCAGGCAGATCAGATGAGGATGCGAATCGGGAATACGGCCGTCGTACCTGTTGGCGGCGCCGCTGAACTCGATTTCAAGCACCTGGCCGGTCTCCTTGAGGAGCTCGATGGTGTTGTAGATGGTTGCCAGGCTGGTGCCGGGATAGTATCTCCTGACGCCTTCGTGTATTTCGCTTGCCGAGGGGTGATTGTCGCTGGCGATTAGCACTTCGAGGAGCTTCTCTCGACGAGGAGTGAGGCTCACGCCCCTGTCCAGGAGGGCCTGTTTCATCTCCAAGATTCTGTGCTGTAAGTCCGGCTGAGCCACTAGGCGTCACTCCTTGAATTAGACGAGAAGCAGGTGTGCATGTGAAATTTCTAACAAATTAGAATCGTTCTAATAAGTTGCCTGGTTCGTAAGTTAAACGAACGAATGCCACTTGTCAAGTATTCGCCGTCAGATCAGGCCGAGGGTTGCTAAGGGCTTTAATACGGTCGTTAATCGTGGTGAGTGCCGTGATCCCGCACCTCAGACGGGAGCCTGAGGAGCCAACTCGCCCTGTTGGTGAGAATATGGGCCCGTTTCGGCGCTGATCCGCATTATGCTGGGGCCCGCGGGCCATATCGCAGCTCTGGTACGGCCTAAACGTTCCCATTGGTCGATTCAGACGGAATCGATGTTACAGTAGGGTCCTTGGAATAATCTGCGTGGACATATGATCCGTTCTTTAGCCTTGCTGGGGACCTTCTTTTTGAGCGTCAGTGCCCTGTCACTGATCGGGTACATGATCTACGGCGCTTCACGTAAGTACCTGCTCACGGTGTTGAGCATTTCGTTCACACTCGGCACCTTGGCCCTGCTTGTCAGCGTCTTTCTCACAAACTTCCCTGGTTGAAGTGGATAAGCTCGCTCAATGGCCTGCCGATTCGTGAAATTGGCACCGGGAGTATGGTGTCGCCGACAGAGGGCCAAATACCGCTTCTAATAGGGTAGACTTGAGACATTGCCATCGCGTTTTGGCGACCTTTCCCTAGCCCAAGGCAAAAAAACTGTGGATGGAGGGCCATGATTGGCGCTTCTCATAAGCTTTGACATTGACGGCACCCTGGAATTCGGCGACCCTCGAGGAAGCATCACGATGGACCTGGTGCGAAGGGTCAAGGAGAACGGCAACGTTGTT
>JADFKI010000069.1 GCA_022565015.1 Chloroflexota bacterium | reverse complement strand
TACCTATTGCCGTAATCACGCTGTATCTGCCGCACCATCATTGCGCGTTGCCGCGCGTACATTGAATGTGACAGGCGACCATCGCCGAGAAGGGCTGCGTCGCGCTCGAATGTGGCCTGATTGAAGTCGGTCCCTGGGAGAGCTTCCCTGGGTTGAGTCAT
Organism: Chloroflexota bacterium; assembly: GCA_022565015.1. Taxonomy (GTDB): domain Bacteria; phylum Chloroflexota; class Dehalococcoidia; order Lucifugimonadales; family JADFKI01; genus JADFKI01. The sequence goes on along the minus strand of JADFKI010000069.1, from coordinate 13,099 downwards.
ATTCTTCGAGCCAGCGGAGGGCTCGAATTGTGAATGCTCTCGAGTGGATGCTTCGTATCTGGACTTCTGTCGGCGGGTTGGCTTTGTTTTGCTGCTCTCGGGGCCTTTGAATTGCGGCATTTCCTAATCTCCGTTCAGAACATGCCCGCTCTACGATGGGACGCTATGACATGCGTAACACATTCGCATCTGTCAGACCGTCTCACCAGCATATTTGGGAGGGTCTTTACCCGGGATTTCACAGGTGGATTTCAGTGCTCTCATAAACATGTCAAACTGAGATCGTAGTTTCAACTTCATATCCAATGTGCGCCCGACCCGGCGAGCGGTCTGCCAATTAGTTTCAACTTCATATCCTACATGCGCCCGACCCGCATGCGCCCGACCCGGCGAGCGGATCTGCCAATTAGTTTCAACTTCATATCCTACATGCGCCCGACTCGGCGAGCGGATTCGAAGACTCGAGCAGCGGATAAGCGTAAGATCCCTTACAGCAGATTAGCCCAGCAAGACGACGGTGGTCAGTTCATCCTCCTGCTTGCTACTTGCCGGTGGCCGTTGAGAGACGGAGACGACGACGGCGATGACGGTGGCAATGGTGACGGTGGCCGCAATGGCGGCATTACAGGCCCGACAACAATCCAATTCGGTGAAAGAAATCGATTGAATGTTGCTAACCTTTTTGCTAACCTACTAAGTAGCATAGGAAAGCACAAGGCAGGATCTCAGCTATAAAAGTGTCCGCGCGTATAGGACGCTTTGTTCTGAATCCATACTTGAGGACATAGAACAACACTGATATTAACTCACTTGTAATCGGCAGGTTAGTGGGTTCGAGTCCCCTCTGGGGCTGACCCAATTCCCAAGATGAACAGGCGCCGAAGTGAAAGTGCGCACGCTCGTTACGGGCCTTGGATTGACGGAATCGCTATGCTAAACTAGATTTTGTCGCCAAAGTCGGAGGGATGGGTGAGCGGTTAATACCACCAGACTGTAAATCTGGCGCCCTGACGGGCTACGTAGGTTCGAATCCTACTCCCTCCACCAGGAAGATTGAGCAGCTAATAATTTATCATCATTTGCCCACATAGCTCAGTCGGTAGAGCGCGTTCTTGGTAAGAACGAGGTCAGCAGTTCAAGTCTGCTTGTGGGCTCCATAACTGGAGGAAAGGGTAAATGGCAAAGCAGAAGTTCGAAAGGACAAAGCCTCACGTAAACGTCGGCACCATCGGTCACGTGGACCATGGCAAGACGACGTTGACAGCTGCGATCACGAAAGTCTTGGGTGCGGCCGGCCTGGCGGACTTTAGGCCTTTCGACTCCATCGACAACGCGCCTGAAGAGAAGGCCCGCGGTGTCACGATAGCTATTCAGCACGTCGAGTACCAGACTGAGGCACGCCACTATGCCCACGTGGACTGCCCAGGTCACGCGGACTACATCAAGAACATGATTACCGGAGCGGCGCAGATGGACGGGGCGATCCTGGTCGTGAGCGCGCCCGACGGTCCCATGCCTCAGACGCGGGAACACATCCTGCTGGCCCGGCAGGTGGAAGTGCCGGCCATCGTAGTCGCGCTGAACAAAGTAGACGCAATGGACGACGAAGAGCTGCTGGAGCTGGTCGAATTGGAGCTTCGTGATCTTCTGACCTACTACGGATTCCCGGGTGACGAGATTCCCTTCGTTCGCGTCAGCGCCTTGAATGCGCTGGAGGCGGATGACGTCGGCAGGGACTCCGAGTGGGGCAAGGGGATCTGGGAGCTCATGGATGCCGTTGACAAATACATTCCGATACCCGATAGGCCTAAGGACCAGCCCTTCCTCATGCCCATCGAGGACGTGTTCAGCATAAAGGGCCGTGGCACCGTTGTAACCGGCCGTGTCGAGAAGGGCGTGGTCGAAGTCGGAAAGTCCATCGAGATCGTTGGAATGAGGGAAACGGCCACCACTACGGTGACGGGCGTGGAGATGTTCCACAAGCTGCTCGATGAGGCCGAGCCGGGAGATGCCGTCGGTGTCCTCTTGAGAGGGGTGGACCGAGAGGATGTGGAGCGAGGTCAGGTGCTGGCGGAACCCGGTAGTATTACACCGCATACCGATTACGATGCCCAGGTGTATGTCCTGAGCAAGGATGAGGGTGGCCGGCATACGCCGTTCTTCAATGGCTACAAGCCGCAGTTCTACATCCGCACGACGGACGTGACCGGCGAGATCCAGCTGCCGGAAGGCACTGAAATGGTGATGCCCGGCGATAACATTGAGATGAAGGTCCACCTGATAATGCCCGTGGCCCTCGAGGAACAGCTACGTTTCGCTGTTCGCGAGGGGGGAAGGACCGTGGGTTCGGGCGTTATCACAAAGATAAGGGATTAGGATAAACAGACTGGCAAATGAACAGGCCGTGGCAGAAGTGCTGCGGCCTGTTAGTGGAAGAGACAGATGGCGCGTAGAGCTGGCACTCGAATAATAATAAATCTAAGCTGCCCTGACTGCAGAGAGCGCACGTATCACTCGACGAAGAACCGGCGCAACGACCCCGAACGTATAGAGCTTAAGAAGTACTGTCCCAGGTGTCGTGTACATACCCTGCACAGAGAGGTCAGGTAACAGATATGGCCCGCAATCCTGGAATGCCCCGTCGGCTAGGCACCGGCGTCATGCGGCGAGCGTTAACCCTCCGGTATTTCGGTGACATCGTCTCGGAGCTCAGGAGAGTCACCTGGCCGACGCGTCAGGAGACCACCAGGTTGACCATCATGGTGATCGCGGTCGCCGCGACCGTAGGACTGTTTCTGGGAATCGTGGACATGGTATTTTCCAGGTTAATCGGGGTGATATTAGGGAAATAGCTTTGAGTATGGCAGAAGAAGTAGAGCCTCGTTGGTATATCCTGCACGCATACTCCGGACAGGAGGACCGCGTCAAGAAGAACCTTGAGCAACGCATCACCACGATGGACGTTGGCGACAAGATTCTGCAGGTCATCGTGCCCACAGAGGATGAAATTGAGATAAAGGACGGCCAACGAAAGGCCGTACCCCAGAGGATTTTTCCCGGCTATATTCTCGTCCAGATGAGAATGGACGACGAGAGCTGGTACATAGTCAGGAACACGCCGGGCGTCACGGGCTTCGTATCCGCCGAAGACGAGCGAGATGCGCGTCCCAAACCCGTGCCGCTAGAGCAGCGAGAAGTCGACAATATCTTGAAGCAGATCACCTCGGACGAGCCCAGAGTGCGCGTCGGCTACGCCAAGGGCCAGATGGTGCGCATTACCGATGGGCCCTTCGTCGATTTCATGGGGGCCGTCGAAGAGATATTTGCGGAAAGGTCCAAGGTCCGCGTTCTGGTATCATTCTTCGGTCGAGAGACTCCGGTCGAGCTGGACTTTCTTCAGATAGAACGCGTGTAGCTCTGTGCCGGGTCGCAAGACCAAGTATTTAGGCAGGAAGATTTAATTGGCAAAGAAGGTACTGACGCTCATCAAGCTCCAGATCGAGGCGGGAAAAGCCACGCCGGCACCGCCGGTCGGCCCTGCATTGGGCCAGCACGGCGTTAACATAATGGGCTTCGTAAAGGAATACAACGAGAGGACGAGCTCCCAGGCCGGCAATATCATACCCGCGGAGATAACGGTCTACGAGGACCGGTCGTTCTCATTCGTAATCAAGAGCCCGCCCGCTTCCGACATGCTCCGCAAGGCGGCGGGAGTGGACAAGGGCAGCGGCAATCCCAGGGTCGAAAAAGTCGGGATGATATCCTCCGCCAAGGTCAGAGAGATCGCCGAGACGAAAATGAAAGACCTCAACGCGGCGGATATAGAGGGAGCCATGCGCATCATCGAGGGCACCGCACGGAGCATGGGCATTGAGGTCGAATCTTAATATAGGCCCGAGGGCCGGGAATTCGTATAGATGGTTAAAGTAGGGAAACGATATTTATCCGCGGCTAATCTGGTTGAGCCGGAATTTGAGTATCAGCCGGCGGAGGCCGTGGCGCTTGCAAAGAAAGTAGCGACGGCGAAATTTGACGAGACGGTGGAGCTCCACCTCAGGACGGGCGCGGACCCTCGTCACGCCGACCAGATGGTGCGCGGAGTCGCCTTGCTTCCCCACGGCGTTGGAAAGCAGGTGCGCGTCGCGGTATTCACACAGGGCGAGGCGATTGCCATAGCCGAGGAGGCCGGCGGAGACTACGTCGGCGCCGATGATCTGATAAAGAAGATCGAAGACGGTTGGACCGACTTCGATGTCTCCATAGCTACGCCGGACATGATGGGAAAGGTCGGCCGCCTGGGAAGAATCCTTGGCCGACGCGGCCTGATGCCCAATCCAAGGACTGGGACCGTCGTGCCTACGGAGAACCTGCCCAGGGCGATTCAAGAGGCCAAGCTGGGTCGCGTCGAATACCGGGTCGACCGCCACTCGCTCATACACGTGCCCATTGGTAAGGCGAGCTTCGGTGAGGACCAGCTTCTGGACAATCTCACTACGCTCATGGACAACATCGTTCGAGCCAGGCCCACGGGGTTGAAGGGGCAATACATTCGCTCAGCCTTCCTCACGACTACTATGGGTCCGAGCATCAAGATGGACCTTGCAGGAGCGACCGCGCTTAAAGTAGAATAGCTTGAGTGCCGCAGACAGTGGGCTCCGCAGCTGCGGATTAATATCCCAGCCCACCGAGGCAGCGAGACATTACACTGGTAATAGACCATTATATTGTGATGTGATGCGCCCTGAGTCTGTGGCTCAGGGTTTTTTATTGAGGAGAAGCCGTGCCAACTGAAAAGAAGGAAGAGGCAGTCAGAGAGATCCAGGGGTGGCTGAAGGATACGTCCATCATCATCACGACTGACTACACGGGAATGCACGTCGGGGAGATGACGAACCTGAGGCGAGTCCTAAGGGAAAGGGGCGTCAGGTACAAGGTTGTCAAGAACACCCTGACATACCTGGCGGCGGACGCGGCGGGACAGCCATTGGTCAAGGAGATCGTGCAGGGGCCCACCGCGATCGCATTTGGCTACGACGACCCCATCGAGCCCGCGAAGGCGCTCTCGGAGTTTATTTCCAGCAACCGGTCGGCATTGGAGATTCGCGGCGCGATAATGGACGGCCGACTACTGACGATCGCCGAAATAGACGCGCTGGCAAAGCTGCCGTCCAAGGACGTACTTATCGCAATGCTAATGGGACAGCTGCAGGGGCCCATTGCCAACCTGGCAAACGTGTTGAATGGCCCGATATCGGGCTTCGCGAGAGTTCTGCAGCAGCACTCGGACAATTTGGCGGAGCAGAGCCCGGTAGAGGCGTAGAAATACTTAAGGCAATAATTAGGAGGAGGTCATCGAGATGGCGTTAAGCAAAGACGAAATCATGGAAGCGATCAAGGAAATGTCGGTCCCGGAGCGGAAGGACCTTGTATTGGAAGCGATCAAGGAAATGTCGGTCCTGGAGCGGAAGGACCTTGTATTGGAAGTGATCAAGGAAATGTCGGTCCTGGAGCTGTCGGAGCTTGTTAAGGAGCTCGAAGAGGTGTTCGGCGTGAGCGCGGCTGCGCCCATCGCGATGGCCACCGTCCAGGGCGTGGCCGGTACCGCTGAGGCGGCGGCTGAAGAAGAGAAGACGGAATTCGACGTCACGATCAAGGAAATCGGCCCCAACAAGATCAATGTCATCAAGGCCGTTCGCGAGTTAACGACGCTGGGTCTAAAGGAAGCCAAAGAGCTGGTCGAGGCGGCCCCATCCAACGTCAAGGAGGCCATCGGCAAGGACGAGGCCGACCAGGTTAAACAGAAGCTGGAGGCCGCCGGAGCCGTCGTGCAGGTAGGTTAGCTCAGCCCTGCATCTGCCGCGGTCCGTGTGCTTTGCGGAGCCGGCAGATGATGCGGGAATCAGCTCATCATGAAATGGGGCGCGAACAGGCGCCCCATTTCAGTTTGCGACACAGTTCATCCGGACGTCGCGGGAGTCACGGCGTCTGTGTTGCGATACTCCCATTGACGTACGGAATCGTCTGAGGGCCCTCTGGGAGCACGCAGAGAGTCGAGTTGCCGCCGTAACGTTCCAGGGCCTTAGCTACGGCCTCTTCGATGTTCTCGACGGGCTCCAGATGAGCGGCCCTGACCTGCTCGTCGGTAAGATAGTCCGACTTCAGATAGACCGACGCCTTGGCCTGTATCTGGGCCTGAATCTGCACCTGCCACTGGTCGTGCCGGTTGTGTCCCGGCGCGCAAATCATATCCAGAAGCGCCTGGGGGCCGTCGGCCATTCCGAGCAGCCTGCCGTACTCGCCGTGGTCCGGAATGCCGTCCGAGCATTCAGCCGCGCAGATGATCGCCCCCCCTTGCCGGACGACCTGGGCCGCCGCCGACATGCCCTTTACGGCCTGGTACAGGTTCTGGTCCAACGGGTAACCGCTGTTCGTGGTAACGACTACATCGAATGGCGCGTCCACGCCCTGCATTGCGGTTCGGCCGGCCACGTCGCATCCAGCCTTGTGTACCTCGAATAGCTCTCCGGCGTACACGCTCGTCACCTTACGCTCGCGGTTGATCGTGACGTCCACGCTGAAGGCGACATCGGACAGGCGCGCGATCTCCCTGACGGCGTCGTGTATGGGATTGCCCTGCGTGACTCCCCACCTGGAATCGGGGTGGGAGATCATTTCTGCGTTGTGGAGCCGCATGATGGTATCGAAACCCGCAAGCCCCGGCGCCACCATCTTGGGGCCGCCGCTGTAGCCCGCAAAAAAGTGTGGCTCGACGAAGCCGACGGTGATGCGAACATCGCTTTCCACCCACCTGCGGTTCAGCCAGATGGGAATGCCGGTCGACGTCTCTCCCGTCTTCACGAGCATTTGTGCATCGAAGGCGTCATGATTGACGACCTCGTATCGATCCACGATCTCCGTGCCCAGGACCTGCTTCAGCTCCTGATCGGACGTGGGCCGATGAGTGCCCGACGCCACCAGTATCGTTATATCCTCGTCGGGAATATGACCGAGGTCACGCATCAGAACGGGCAGGACCGTGGCGCTGGGCATGGGCCTGGTTACGTCGCAGACGGATACCACGACCCTCTGTCCCCTCTGCGCGAGTTGCCTCAGCGGGTCGGTCCCAATGGGATTTCGAATGGCCGTCAAGATTGCGCCCGCCTGGTCGGGCAGTCCCGGAACGTACGTCGGCTCTATGACGGTCGTCCTGTCATCCGGAAAGTCCACCGAGAGTCCGCTGCGGCCGTAGGCGAGTCTGACATGCATTCTTCATACTCCAGATGTCCACGGATCGAGATTACATTCTACCAGGGACTTGAACCGGGCTTCTTCAGAACCGTTGGTTCGGAAATACGCAGAGCTTCAGACATGCTGTAGAGCGGCCGTGGCGCTCCGTCCAATGATCGCTCATTTGCCGCATCGTAAAGGGCATTTGCTATTGTAATATCAGTTTGAAATTCTTATGATTCGTCTGACCCGTAGGTCCATTCCAGAGGGAGACAGAATGAACAAAGGAAACAGACGCATAGGAATCCTGGTGGGTGGAGGGCCCGCGCCGGGCATCAATAGCGCCATAAGCGCCTGCGTCATAGAGGCGGTGAATAACGGCCTAGAGGTGATCGGCATTCCCGACGGGTTCAGTCAGCTCATGATTGGCCGTACGGACATGGCCCGTCTTTTGACCATTTCAGACGTTTCTCGAATACATTTCGAAGGCGGCTCCATCCTGCGCACCTCACGGGCCAACCCCACGACCGACCCGCGAATCCTTCAAAAGACGGTCGATATGGTCCAGGCACTGGGGATTACTCACCTGGTCACAATCGGAGGCGAAGACACAGCAAAGTCCGCGTCCGAGGTCGCCAAGTCGTCGAAGGGCGGGATACGCGTGGCCCACATTCCCAAGACCATCGACAACGACCTGCCGTTGCCTGGGACAACCCCAACGTTCGGTTACGAGACCGCCAGGCACGTTGGGACGGAGCTCGTGCTCAATCTCATGGAGGACAGCCGCACAACGAATCGCTGGTACGTCGTCCTCGTCATGGGACGGATGGCCGGCCACCTGGCCCTGGGCATCGGCAAGGCCGCAGGGGCCACGCTAACGATCATACCCGAGGAGTTTCCGCAGGAACGCATCAGCCTGAGCGACGTGGTTAGCATCATCCAGGGGGCTATGCTCAAGCGCAGGGTGCTTGGGCGAGATGACGGCGTGGCGGTATGTGCCGAAGGCGTGGCCGAGAAACTCGATCCAGAGGAGCTGGCGAACCTTTCGGGAGTCGACATTACCCGCGACGCCCACGGTCACATTCGGTTAGGAGAGATACCAATCGCGGCCATCATTAGGCGCGAGGTGCAGAAGAGGTTCGCCGACAGAAACGAAGAGATCGGCATGGTCGATGTGACGGTGGGCTACGAGCTGCGGTGCGCACCCCCAATACCGTTCGACATCGACTATACCCGCACGCTTGGATACGGCGCCGTCCAGTTCCTGCTGTCGGAGCCGACCGACGAGCGACTGATCAACGGCGGCCTTGTCTATATGGAAGGCGGCGACCTGAGCGCCATGCCCTTCGAAGACATGAGGGACCCGGAGACAGGGCGCACACGAATTCGCGTCGTCGATATCGAATCACAGTATTACGGGGTCGCAAGGAAATACATGATCCGCCTGGAAAAACATGACCTGGCCGACGAAAGTATGGTGAACAAGCTGGCGCAGGCCTCCAATATGACTGCGGACGAGGTGAGACGAGAGTTCGCCTCGATCACTTAGAGCCTATCCGAACACCTTAATATGACGTTTTACGGTCCTTCGACGGCGCTCTCCGTAGCGGCGGAGTCCGGCGATATACATTCCTAGGAGTCGGACAGGACGAACGGAAGATTGCCCGTTCGTGGTGTCCGACTCCTTGTGAGGAATATCTTCGGACCCCGATTCTTCGGGGAGCTTGTCGAACCATTCGTGGCAGTTTTCGGATAGGCTCTTAGTCCCGGCCCGCCAGGGTTCCGAGTCCGGCGGTTCCCCTATGGAAGCAGTGGCGGAAAGACCCAGACCTCACGCTCTTCCGGAATATCGTCCGTTCTCAGGCTGAGAGTCGGATTTTGCAACCGGCGTACTCGTGGCTGAGAGGACAGCCAGCCGTCCGGCGCCTTCAGCGTGGACTCCACCGTCGTCAGGCCCTCGATGTAATAGTGCATCGGCACCACGACCCTGGGGTCCAGCAGTGCCGTCAGGCTGTCGACCTGCTCGCTCGTGAGCAGATGATTGGAGTCGTCCACGGTAAGCATCAGGACATCCACGCGGCCAATGGCTCGCCGTACCGCGTCCGGAGCATCGTGGCGGTTGTCGCCAATATGAGCGTAACGGATGCCCTCCAGCTCCACCACGAAAATCGTGTTCGTCATGCCTCGCAGTCCCGACCGCCCGGAATGCAGATCGAGAACGCCCGTGATTTCTACGTCTTTAGGCTGAAACCTGCCCGGGCCCCTTATGAGCGTCGGTTTTCCGGGAACGACATGGTCGGCGTTGTGATCGAAGTGGTCGTGGGTCACAAGCACGACGTCGGCTTCCAGTGGCGGAAACGCGTCGAGAAACCAGCGGCTCTGGTCCGAGTTGCCGAAGGGGTCGATGAGCACACGGACGCCGGCGGGCGAAGTCCACAGAAAGGCGCAGTGGCCGTAGTAGCTCAGCATAACCTTAAGCCTTATCCGAAAACTGCCACGAATGGTTGGAGAAGTGAACGCGTGGCATTACGCCTAACCGTGCATCTTGCAAATCATGGTAGCACTAACCGTTAGGTATCACCGGACTTTCTGAGGAATGGCAGTCGACGGTTAGAGTGAAACAGCTGGACAGGAATAGATTTTCTTTATGATGGCCAGAAAGCTTGAACTGACAGCTGCGCTCTTATTCCCCTTGGCCAGGGCCGTCTGCAGGCTGTCAACGTTGAGATCTCCGGTTCGAATCCGGTTGGGGTCGCCAGCAAGACTTTTTTGTTGACACTCGTAAGAGACCTGAAAAAACGCTTCCAGTTCCTTCATCGGCTTGATCGCCACCACTTTCTTGTCCTGGGCCTTTACCCCTTCAAACAACACCCTGGCTAGGCGGTTCCTTTGCGCGTGATCAGCCTCATTCCATCCGTTCTTCACACTGCTTATCAAGTCCGCGAACCGTTCCAGCGTGCGTCCGTCTTGGTTCTCGACCGGTAGCTCATTCAACTCCGCATTGATCGCGTCTCTCTGGTCTCGATATTCCTCCTCTGTGATGTCTTTCCAAGTGTAGAGGTCCCTCGTACGTTGAAGCCTGCCCTCCAAGTTGACCCTCGCCTTCGCTGCATCGACGTGGTCTATACCTAATGCCGTATACCATTCCAATATCCGCCGCTGATAGTCGTCTGGTATCTCGAACTGGTCCAGATAACATTCGACCTGACGATCATATACGTCCAGGAAGGTACCTTTGCAGGTACATCGTTCACCCTGAGCCCTACCGCTGCAGTAGACCCTTATCCTGCCCTTGTCGTTCTTATGGATTCGTATCCGTGAACCACAGATTCCGCAAACTATTAGCCCAGAGAGGCTATATGTGTTTGCATCGGAGGTGACGCTTAAAGGTGTCTTTCGATTAGCGCCTCTAGCTTTCTGAGCGCCCTCGAAAAGCTCTTCATCAATGAATGCCTCATGCTTTCCCGCAGTCCATCCGCCGTTACTTGTCGGCAGCTCAACAACGTAGAAGCGATTCGTAAGAATGCCCCTAGCAGTATCTTTCCTGAATGGCCTGTTACCCTGGTTGCCTGCCGTTCTATAACCGTCTCGATTCAATGCCACTGCGATCTCTCTGTCGGACTTCCCCTCAACGGCGAGCTCGAAGGCCATCTGGAGCCCCAATACGGTATTGGGATCGGCTACAGGTACCCCATCTTCTCCTTTCATTACTCCGAATGGTAACAGGCCATTGTAGAGCCGTTGAGCCTTTCTCTCAGCCTTCCCCTTCTTCACCTCAAGCCCCAGGTTGTCGGAGTAGAATTGGGCGAGGCCGACCAGCAGGGTGAGAGCAAGACCACCCCGGGGCGTGCTGAAATCCATGTTCTCGGAGATGGAGACGAAACCCACGTTCCACTTGGAAATCTTGTCAAAGTACTCGAAGGCAATCCGTCGGTTCCGAGAGAAACGGTCAAGCTTGTGGACCACGATCACATCGAAGGTGCCCTTCTCGGCGTTCTCCATCATCTGCTTGAACTGAGGCCTCTTGCTGATGTCATCAGTTCGCCCCGAGCGTCCCTCTTCTACGAACTCACAGGCGACGGTCCAGTCATGATCGTCAGCGTACTTTCGACATTCCCTCATCTGTGCGTCCAGGCCGTAGCCGTCAAGCTGCTCTTCTGAGCTGACTCTTGCATAGATTGCTGCTCTCATGCTGCCCTCCAAGCTACCTGATCCAAAAGAGGTTTTTGTTAGTCCTTGTATCAGGGTGTCACAATATAGTATCAGCCTGTTACGATATATTACATAATATCATACATAGATGCGGGTTTAACACATATAAGCGACCGAGTATAGCATGTTATGAGGCAGAATAATAGGACACGAAGTAGATATCCTTGAAAATGCGAGGGTTCTACAGCGAGAGATTCGAGAGGCGGGAATTGCTATCCGATGAGGATGTGCCAGGCGTTGAGGTAATCAGGTTCGAGAATCTCACGGCGCATTTGGTTGCCGTGCTTACGACTCCGAGCTTCCAGATCGAGGCGGTATAGGTTGGAGCCGTCGCTGACGCTCGAGCAAGTGGAGTAATCCATGAAGGTCTCTGCAGGGAATATCCAGATTTCCGGAGGTTCGGCGAGCATATTAACGCCGATTATGACGAAGCGATCAGTCTCATATTGGTCAACGTCATAGACATCAAACCAGTTTGCCATGTAATCAGTAGAATGAGTCTTTATCTGGACCTCCAAGAAGCTGCCGTCTTTCTTCCGTACAATGGCATCGACGCCTCTGGTGTCTGCCGCAGGTAAATAGACGTCCCCACCGCGCTTCAGGATTTCACTCACCACCCTGAACTCGCCGGCTTTGCCTATCTCTATGCTGCTTGTTCGCCTCATGGCTAAGTTTTATGAGCCTCATTCCGATGGCAAAAAGAAGGGCCACTACCGTTTGGCAGTGGCCGCATCTTAGGCGCTAGCGATGAAGCTGTCAACCTATCTCCTCTTCTTGTACGGATCGTACTTCCTTGAATCATTTATCAGGTAGAGGTCGACGGCCTTCTTCGTCGTGAACCAGTCACGACCCATTCGGGTCGCTTCGAGCTTGCCTTTCCGTGCCAACCAGCGTAGATGCGCATGACTGAGTCCACTGAGGGCCATCGCCTCCTTGAGCGAGATCAATCGCTCCTCGTCCAAAGGCGTTCGGCCCCTTCATAGGGTGCGTCAACTATACGGCGTGATTAACAGAGGGTCAATGCAGTTCAAGCTTGATTAATTGCCCGTTGCGGCTCGAGTTGACCCTCGCCTTCAACCCGATGGGCAAAGCCGCCACGATGCCCTTCAGTGGAGCTGGGTTGGCACTGCACACGTCGAACGGGAGGCCGTTTGAGGCCTCGGCATCCATCCGCGCGAAGGTCGAGGATCAAAATTGACATCATCTTAGGCTTTTTGTCCCATCGTCGATCTCATCTGGAGGCCTGGGAGCTGCTCTTAGGCCTCCAGGCCTGGACTCTACAGCTTTCACCACATCTACAACGACCTTAAACGTGCATCGCGTTATTGGGCCATGCTGGGCGTGGGGCGTGATAGACATCTGCCTCTGGGAAATCGCATCTTAGATTTTCTGGTCGAAGCATTTGGAGGTCCGTCATAACGGACCAGAAATGAAACCCATTCACGAAGGACTCGGTATCAGTGATAGTGACTGGGATGTATTTGTCACTCACGCGATAGCAACGCTGGATAAACTTGGGGTGCAGGGGAAGGAACGGGAAGCATTTCCTACCGCTGCGGCAAGTCTGAAGGACGATATTGCGGAAAATGTATAAAGAAATGATCCCAACCTATTAGTCATGGCACTCCATGTTGTCTGCCATTTCTGAACGGAACCGCAG
>JADFKI010000322.1 GCA_022565015.1 Chloroflexota bacterium | reverse complement strand
GCGTGAGCTCCACTCTCCGGCCGCCACAACGACCATGTCTCCGAATATATCTCCCGACTGTGTATGCACTCCCCTTACGCGGTGGCCGTCGATCATCAGGCCGGTCACCTCTCTGAGTACAATCTCACTACCAGGACGCTCCGCAGCCTGCGCCAGGGCCAGGTTCAGACGATAGCTGTCCAGTTGGGCCGACTCATCCTCGTAGACTGCTCCTCGTATCTGCGGCGAGAGGCGCGGCTCTATCCGGCGCACCTCATCCCCGTCGATCCATCTGATGGATACGTGCTCTTTCTGCCAAGCCATCATGCGTTTTATGAGGCCCTCTTCGTCCTCGTCGAGGGCCAGCCGGAGGGACGGGCGTCGCTGGTAGAGCAGATTGATCCCCGTTTCGGATTCCAGCCGAGGCACCAGGTCCACGAACTCGCGATAGCCCGCCAGGGCCAGCTGAAATGAGGGACCCGGCGAGAATTCGGCACCCAACAGGCTGAGCGACCCCGTTGCGTGGGTCGATGCTCCGCTGCCGATAGCCTCCCGCTCCATCATTGTCACCTTTACCCCGTTGAGGGCAAGGTAGTAGGCGACGGCGCATCCCACCACACCGGCGCCGACTACGATTACGTCCGCATTGTCGCTCATCAACCCACCTTTCAGGCGGAGTGTACAACAGGGCTTGTCACGAAGCCATCAGCCTTCCCGACGGAGTGAGATCGTGTCATCGCTCTGCCCTGGGGAGGTCCGTTGCCGGGCTGCGTCGAAGGACCGGGCGAAGTGTGCGCCCAGGCATTCAGAAAGGAAGCTCCCGGAGCTCGTCGGTCTCCAGGGTCAACTGCTCGTGGCCACCCTCCGTTATCACGTGAACGTCTTCCCACAGGAACTGGACCGGCCCGGACCTGACACCCGACTCCGTGCTGATCACCATACCCGGCTTGCCTCCCGTCGGATGTCCTGTGCCAGTCAAGCTGTGAGAAGGCCGTGGTTCTGGGGCGTGCCAGTTCCGTTGACCGTCGCATACCTGTAGCATACAATAGGCCGTACGGTCCTAAGATTGATGGAAAAACATCAATATAGATATATTTTGGAGAAGCTATGACATCTGAAGCACCGTTCCAGTTCAACCGTATGACGTTCGAAAACCAAGAGGCGTTCGTCCGAAGTGGCCGGCGGTGCGCGACGCCGATCCCCAACGATTTTCAAATAACTCATATCGCTAGCTCCCTTCGGGCGTACCGGCAAGCGGGGGCGCGGGAAGTCGAGACCGCCACCATCAACGTGCAATTCACCCACATTATCTCTGGCAACGAAGGAAAGATCGGGGAGCAGCAACGCGTCGACCAGATCGCTGTGCTGAACGACGCCTACAACCAGCACGGTATCACGTTTGAATACGACGCGGCCACGGTGATGGAGGTGGACAAACCCCAATGGTTCCACATGGGATACGGGAGCCAGGCGGAGCGAGCGGCTAAGAATGCTCTCCATGTCGACCCCTTGCGCAACCTCAACTTCTACACCGCGGACCTGCAGGATTCATTGCTCGGATGGGCCACTTTCCCAGCCGACTTGGCGGGTGACCTAAATCGAGACGGGGTAGTCCTACTACACTCGTCGCTACCGGGAGGGTCTTCCGCTCCCTACAACCTTGGGGACACCGCTACCCATGAGGTCGGTCACTGGCTCGGTCTGTACCACACCTTCGAGCCGCGGGGAACCTGCGACCTGCTCGACGACAGGGTCGATGACACGGTTGCTCACAGGAATCCTGACTTCGGTACCCCCGGCCCTGGCGTCTACACCGCGTGTGACGGAGTGTCTCTGTCACCGGTTAAAAACTACATGAACTACACCGATGACTCCTGGATGGATCACTTTACTTTGGGTCAGGGAGTACGCATGAGGGAACAGATAGGCCTGTACCGCCCTGGCCTGGTCACTGAGACCCCAGAGCCGGACTCCGAACTGATACTTTCGGCCGTTGCCACTGGAAATTTGCCAGGCACCGGCCAAGAGCTCGTCTATTCGGTGAATTTGCCGACCAACGCAACGATCACCCTCGATGGCCCGGGTGGGGTCGACTTCGATCTCTACGTGAGGCTGAACGCGCCGCCAACTACAACTGAATACGATCAGCGCTCCTATAGCGCCGGCCCGGACGAAAGCCTCCAGGTAACGCCGCCGTCACCCGGCCTCTACTTCATTATGGTACGGAGTTACAGTGGCTCCGGCAATTTCTCATTGAGAGTGGAGCTGGACTGAGAGGGCGGACGGTTACTTTTCGATGACTAGACGATCTGTATCGCATGAGATGATGCGCAGGTCGCGACGCCCACCCGGGTAGATGTGGCAAGCCAAGGTGAGGATGCCATTTTCCACGCTCCACTCACCTTCCGCTTCGAGCAGGCCGTCCCCCGGGCCGATTCCGCGGTCCACATAGGAGCCGTTGGCCCTCAGTTCGAATCCGACGCGGCCTCTAGACGGCGGGAAAGGGAAGGTCGAGGGCCGGAACACCATCTCCGTAGCCGAGTCCTCTTCATGAGAATGTAGCCAGCGTCCAAGGATGTCTTTTCGGGTATAATTCATCGCTTCGAAACCTTATTCTTCGGTTCTCAAAAGACCGTCTAGGTTAGATGTTACCAGGTCAGAACCTCAATCGGATTCTAATCAGGGTAACTCCGCAAGGCAGGGCGTGGAAGAGGTTGTTTATGAATTAACCACGAATTAGTCATAACGTGGCTCCCCCTGAAGGATTCGAGGTGACATTTGTTAAATTTAGACTGCCGTCTGGGATTTGCCAAAGGGCCATATCTGGAAAGTGCAAATTCAGAAATAATCATGCAGCCACAGAATATTGTTTTCGCGTATAAGGTGAAGTTTGACCGTTCCCGGTCTTCATAAGAATCGCGTATGGGAAGAATGATGAGCTCATCCTGTCAAGCGGGGTGCCAGGTGGAAACGGTCAGCCGATGTAGGAGAGTGGGGCTTCCCTCTGGCAGATTTCGTGGGCCTGGCTTCATCTCGGTGATGTCAGGCTGCGTAAGAACGTCTGCGCCTCCTCTGCCGACCTGCAGTGAACGACCTTGCCCCAAAACGGCTCCAGGTGGCCGGAAGTAGAGGCACGACTATTGCCGCCATCGTTGTCGAGCACCACGGGCCCGGCCTCGGACCGGTTGTAATACCGCTTCGCTACCCGGAGAAAGCGGAGGAGTCCAAGAGTTCCAGGGTGGCGGTTAGTGCCCGCCGGGCTCGCTCGAACGTGGCGGGCGACTATGCGCCGGGCAGCGAACCGCCAGGGTACATCCAGCAAAGGGATGACGTCCGCGACCCGCAACAGATCCTCGGTCCACCCAAGGAAAACACCCCCTGTCACCCAGCCGGACTGGTCGGCGATGGCGCAGACATCGGCCAGTCGAGCCTCCAGTGGCCGCCGGTCGCCGGCCCCGCCCTCATAGCCTACCTCGTCCAGGTCTTATGTGGGCACATCGAGACGACGTCCAAGTTCGAGTGCAATCGTCGTTTTCCCGCTGCCCCGGCCTCCTACGATGTGGACGCGCTGAGCGGGGTATTGCA
>JADFKI010000068.1 GCA_022565015.1 Chloroflexota bacterium | reverse complement strand
TTCATCCGTCCGTACTGTCTGGAGGTCCGTCGCCTTAATCCGGCGATGAGCCTCTTTCGCTCCTTCGCACCGATGTCGCCCCGCGATTCGACCGCTGCCAGCTCGCTTTCCAGGTGAGACGTGTCGAACACCGGGCCCAGCTTGTCTTCCAGGTACTGGTGGCCCTCTTCGGTCAGGCTGACCGACTCCGCCCGAGGGTCGACGATATACAAGAGGCCGGCCGTGAGCTTACTGTCCGGCTCGTGAGCCTCGTCGTCAATCAATGTTAGGGCGCGCCCGTACGCCTTTGGGTAGGCGGCGAACGTCTCTCCCAGGCGTTCGTTCTCGGGTTCCGCGAGCAACAGCCTCGCAAGGAGGAGTTGGCTGTCTTTAGAGTCTATGAGATCGGCACGCAGATCAGCTGCAAGCTCGCGGGCCTCGTCCCTCTGGCGGTCGACCAGGGACTCGATGGCGGCAAGCGCCTTTTTCAGCCCCCGTGTATTGCCGGCGGGCTCGCCGGAGATGATTAGCGGCGTACCCGCCTGGTCGATTAGCGCGTGGTCGGCTTCATCCACGATTACCACGTCCAGCGGACCCTGCACCTTCTCGTCGCTGGGCAGCCTCAGGTTGTCGCGGAGGTAGTCGAAGCCGAACTCTCGTAGGGTGCCGTAGACGATGTGTTGCCCGTAGGCGTGCCGCCTCTCGTCCTCGCTCATGTAAGCTGCAACGAATCCGACCGTGAGCCCCAGGGACTCGTAGACCGGGGCGAGAAGCTCAGCGTCTCTGACGGCGAGGTAGTCGTTGGAAGTCATGATATGCACGGCGCTTCCGCATATCGCGTGCAGAGCAGCGGGAAACGCGGCTGCTACGGTCTTGCCCTCGCCCGAGTCCATCTCAACGACATTTCCGTGATAGAGGAGATAGCCGCCAATGAGCTGCTCGTCCGTAGGCACGAATCTCAACAGGCCTTCGACGTCGATATCCGACAGGGCCCGGTAGAAATCGGCCTCCAGAAGAATATCCGACCAGCAGTCAACCCGGCCCTTCTTCGCGACGCTGGCCATTCCCTTGACCAACGCTCGTTCTTTGGTATTCAGGCCGGTCGCTGATTCGTGAATGGCGAAATCATCTTTGCCAGCCTGAGACTCCAGGGCCGCATCGGTTAGCTTTCGGTACTTTGCGAGGCCCTCGGGGGCTTCATCGGACTCGAAGACCCGCCATGCTCCGAGACGCCTTTTGACCGCTTCGTTTACGATGGCGAAGACCTCTGAGACCAGGCCCGAATCGTTGCCCGTGGGGGACAGGGCTTTCAATCGCGCTATCCGTTCCCTTAGCTCCAGGTCCGAGAACGAGGCGAAGTCGTGGGCCGTGACCCGGCCGAGGAAGGCGGCCATACCGGGACTGCCGGGCTCCACAGTTCCGCGTTCCGTGCCCGCGACGGCGCAGCGCAGCCTATGCGCCATGCGAGGCAACATACGCTGGTAGAGGCCGTCCAGTCTATTTGCGATTGATGTCATTAGATGAATTCTTGGCCTGTGGGCCATCGGTTGTCAGCGATGCGAGCATTCGACGAAAGGACTCGTTGCCTTCGACATCCTCTATACGATATATCCTCTCGTAGATCTCTCGGACCAGGGCCACGGTCCCGGACGGGCCCGGCGTCGTACCGTTCCGGACCGGCTGGGCGACTAGCTTCAAGGGTGTTGCCTGTAGCCCCTGGGCCTGGGGCCGTTCATAACTCGCCGGCAAAGGTACCGCTTTCCAGTCGCGAAGGTATTTTGAGAACAGCCACTCGTCCTCATCCAACTCCGAGACGACGTACTCGACGCCGTCATCTTCCGTGAATCGCCCTATCAAGCTGCTTCTCATTCTAGTGTAGATCCCGCGACGTCTCCAGGCTTCTTTCACCGCCGAATAGGCGATAAACCCTGCTTTCAGGTTCTTGAGCGCCGCGCCGACCACCACTCCGATCATCTCGTTATTGCAGACGGCAAGGACCACTCTGGGTGTGACTCGCCGGTCTGTCGAGGGCGACACCGTGCGCCTGAAGGAGTGAAGGTCCTCTACGTTTTCGCAGCCCATCGCGACCTGCAGCAGCGAATACGCCTCCAATACATCCTCCAAACGGGACTCGTCTAAATCCCGCAGTTCATAATACGAGGGGCGGGCCGCGCTAGACTTTAGCTGGGTCAAATCGTCCTCGAAGGTCGACTACTTTTCTGGTTTTTCGCTCGTCGCCAAAGCTGTCGTCCTCGACGTATGAAAACGACAGGTCGAGGTGCTTGCTGCTGATAAGAAAATCAAGGTCCGGCTGCGCGTACATCAAGGCCTTCCGCACGTTTGCCTCTTGATCGCGC
This sequence comes from Chloroflexota bacterium, assembly GCA_022565015.1. GTDB lineage: Bacteria > Chloroflexota > Dehalococcoidia > Lucifugimonadales > JADFKI01 > JADFKI01. The sequence goes on along the minus strand of JADFKI010000068.1, from coordinate 11,048 downwards.
ATAGACTGCGGCAGGACTACCGTCAAGCTCTCGCCGGCCTCACGGGCCAACACGATCTGCATCGCTCCCATGCGGTCCGCATCCTTGTAGACGGCGCTGTGTATCGCATTATAGGTTATCTTGGCGCCCAGGATTGAGATGCCGTCGTCGGCCCTGCCCAGAACCTCGACCCTGGGGTGCGACAGGCCGCATGAGCATGCGCCGGAGATGACCGCGACCCTGTCTTTGAGGGCGTAGCGAAGCAGGGGATACGCCCCTTGGCGCAGAGTGGTGACGACCAGCTCGCCCTCGTCTGAATCGGGCCTGTCGTTCACGACCTCGGCCAGGTTGTGGTCGGTGAAGAGGTGGATGCCGTCATGAGCGCCGCACTCGATTCCGAGCGCCGACGTCTCCGACGCGCCGTAATAGCCGAATATCTCGACGCCGAGGGTCGATTCCAGCAGGCGCCGCATGTGGGCCGAAAGAGGCTCTCCCACGAAGATTATCTTTTCGAGTCTTGTTCCAGGCCGTCCGGCGTACTGCGATCTGAGCGCTTCGAAGCTTCTCTCGATGATCGAAGGGACTGTAATTATAACGGTCGGGTCGAGGCGAGGGAGGTTCATAAGCATCTCGCGGAAGTCGGAGCCGACGCAGTACATGTACGCCTCCTCGACTCCGATGAGGTGAAGCGCCTTCGTGAAGGAAGCCATGAGCGTCAGCGGGTCCGTGTCGAGGCAGGCAACTCGGCTGGCGGAGTCCACGCCGCAGACCTTGAACAGCTCCGCGAGGAACTCGGTCTCGGATGCGTCGTCTTCGTGGGATATGAACCGTCGCTTTCGCACGCCCGTCGTGCCCGATGACGTCTCCATGTCGATGATGCGTCTTCCGCTGCTCAGGCTCTCGGCGGCAAGCTCATCAAGCTCTTCCGCCTCGAGGAGTGGCAGCCCGCGCAGTAGCTCCACGGGGTCGTCGTGGCGAATGTCCTCCGGCGATACGCCCGATGCGCGAAACCTTTTCGCATAGAAGTCGAACTCACGCATCGCCAGCGACAGGACTTCCCGGAGACGCTCTCTCGTCTCGCAGGTTACCGCTCCGAGGAGCCGCATCGTCGGGTCTGTTCGCATCATACGTCTAGCAGGGCCTTGAGCGAAGGCCAGTCCATGCGCGACGAACAGATGTAGACCAACACATCATTGTGGGTCAGCGCCAGATTGTCGAACTGGACGTGGACCTCGCCGCCGCGTATGACCCCCACCAGATTGATATCGAAGTCCAATAGCCTCTTGGCTACGTCCTTGTAGGGCGACTGAACACGAACTTCCTCTGAGACCTCGGTGCTTTCCCATGTGCCTTCAAATTGATTGCTAGTGATGGCCTGGGTCAGCAGGTTGACGCCGGGGTCCTGGATCTCCTGCACGATGAGGTTATTGGACATCTTGAAGGTGTACACGAGCGAGACGTTCTTAGCTCCGTTGAATAGAAGGGTGTGGTCGGAGTTAAGGACTTCGGCGACGCTTCTCATCCCAGGATTCAAGTGCTCGAGTATGGAGACGGTTGAGGCGGCCACGCTGTCGCTGTTGGGGTCGTCGTAGCCTGTGCTCAATATGATGGCCAGCTTTGCGTGGCGTGAGTTGGCCCGTTGGTGTGTCTCCTCTTCCAGAGGCGAGCCTCGAACGAAGTGCACGTTGGGAAGGGTAAAGGGAAGCGTCTCCAGCTGATTGGACATGATGACGATTTCATCGTTTTTGTGATGGGGGTCCAGCAGATACTCCTCAATAATCTGGCGCACCCGTCTTTCGTTTGGAAAATTTATTATGAGGAGATGATCTCTGACGCCTTGGCTACCCATACCGGACCGCTCCCTGTATTGCCTCTCCACAATCCATTCTATGCCCATGCCTACGGCCGCCGTAAAGGCTGCCAGGCCAGTTATTATTATGAAGAAAACCGTGCCGATTCTGGCGCCCAACGAGACTGCGGAGTAATCACCATAACCGATGGTCGTAATTGAGATTGCACTGTACCAGAAGGCGTCTGCGAACGTAAGGTCCGGCTGGTGAGGTCGATCGAAGAAGTAAAACGTTAGAGAGTTCCCGATCACGCTCCCTAACAGAACGACGACAAGGAAGACGACCCTGATCTCCCTCCTAGCACGGGCCCGTCTAAGCCACCGAGTTAGTATTAGCAAGGGCACGTCTCACATCCCATTTATTGCAGCAGGACCGAGTAATTGTCGCTTGATGACCAGCACGGTTCGAATATGCAGGCTCCACAACGCGCTTGGAAACTATGTCAAAAACGTCTATCCAAGACGGACCATCCTTCGACAGGCCTTCCCCTTCTGCAGAGAGCCTGTCGAACCGTATTTTGAGATGGTTTCATAGCCTCCCCTGATAGTCGTCACGGCAGTTTCGACATCTCCGCGAACTCAACCGTGTTGCAGACCATCGACTCGACCCGGTCCAACGTCTCTATTCTTACCAGAGGCCGCACCTGGTTTCGAAGCGCCGTCACGACCAGTCTGCCGTCTTCAGATGTCTGAAAGAAGAACTCGTCGCTATTCAGCAGGTACTTCTCGCAGTCCCTGGACTGGCCGAGGAATCCCAGCTCATCGACCAGGTACATATCCAACTGCGGCACGCTGCGCAACGTCTGCGACTGCCGAAAGGTCACGCATACCTCGACGCCCGCCGGCAGCTCTGCTTCATCCAGGTCGTCTAACAGGATGACGACCACGTCCGGGCGGGTGATGTGCAGAAGCTCGTAAGTCCTCCCTCGGTCACCGTCCAGGAACACGTGAGCGGGCATACCTGAGTGGATCAATATGGTGGCCGTTTCCGCCGCGAAAAACATTCGTTCGGCCGACGATACTATAGCACACGTGCGCTGCTTCTCGCCCGAGAGGCAGTCCTTCAAGGCGTCCATGAAGATATCGAATCGAATCGCGGCCTCGTCCGGTCCCTCCGCGATGGCCACGGCGTCGGCGAGCTGTCCTCTGTAAGCGCCGACTATCCACTGCACGCGGTCCGGCTCGGCCAGGACGTCGGCCAGTCGCTGATTTCGATATTCGGTCAGAGAGGTCACGGGTATGCGTGAGAGATCAGCCGGAGAGGCGATATCGATACCTTCGGGAACTATCGAAGAGTAGAATGTGGTCTTCTTTGCCGCGTCTACTACCCGGCCCAACAGCTCGACGACGTTATCCGGAGTCTTGTACGACCTCATCTCCGCGCCCCAGCCTTATGATTACGAGGCCCGCCTGGTGGTTCGGTCCGTGACATTCGTCGTACCTCCTGAGCAGGTGTTCCTCCGCGTCGAGTATCCTTCGTGCCACTTCCGGCGCCTGCTCCTGAAACTCATGCGCCATGGGCGAGTCCAGCGCCCATTCGTTGTTGACCTCGCATTCCACCCCGGCCTTCTCGCAGGCCTGAAGGTACTGCCCTTTTAGCTTCGCAAAGGTCACTCCATTCCTATACACGACCGCGGATACGAAGAAGTCGCGAGATATGTAGAGACCGAGCTCGTTGTCGAAGACCTGGACAAGGTCCACGTCCTCTATCCAGCCCTCCATCGCAAAGAACAGGCGCTCAGGTATATCCTGGGTCACCCTGTGATAGTAGAAGTCTTCCTCGGTTATGGACATCTTGACGGTCACAGGAGGCTTGTCGTCTTGGCTCAGGATGCGCTTCGCGTCGTCGCCGACAAGAAATAAGAAGGGTATGTTGCCGTTGGTCACGTCCACCAGCACCTCCGTGCCTTCGACATGGTAGAGAAGGGCGACGTGCTGCCAGTAGCGCATGTAGCGCTTCGCGTACTGGAAGTCGAAGGTCGTAAGCAGCTCGCGGAGCTTCTCCTCGGGAACAGGGTCCGATGCGTCGGCTCCGGCGAGAACGTACTCGGACTCGATTCCGAAATGGTCCGTCACGAACTTGAGCGCCTGGACCTTCTCCGAGCAGATACCGCCTCCGCCGTTGATGATGTTTCTCAGGGTCTCGTCGCCCGTCTTGTACTGCAGTCTGTCTCCTATGAACCGCGAGTAGCTCTCGAAGTCGCTCCGCCATATCCTCTTCGCGACCGCCCGGAGCAGCCTTAGCTTGTGGTCGGCGGTCTCAAGGCTGAGAATCTCCGACGTCTCGTCTTCGGAATATTTCGCCGCCAGGGTCTGCCGAACGAATTCTGAATACCGCTTCCCCTCGCGTTCCCACCGGCGCTTGTGAAACCCGGTCCAGTTTCGGTCGTAGTCGACGTTCAGCCTGTCGACAGCAATGTCGATGACCGACACCTGTGTGCCGCCGACGGTCGCGAGTCCGGACGCTGGGACTTGCCCCAGCCCGATGGCAGCATCTGCTTGCTTGAAGGTGATGCCGTCGAACATCTCATGGAGCTGCCCGTCGTCCGTGCTGATGTATACGAGGTCCTGGATGTCCTGGAGGGACTGCGCGTACCCCTCGGTGATGCGGCCGTCTTCCAGCAGGGATTCGACCGAGCAGTGCTTCAGGTACTTGTCCAGGAGGTTGGCCAGGGTCATCGCGGAGTCCGCCGGGTCGATGCGAAGGGCGAACCTCTTGCCGGTCACCGAGTCGACGATTTGAAGGATGTGGTTCATTATCTTTGGATTCCGGGTGAAAGCATAGTGTCACCTCCACGTGGAGTCCAAGTTAGTATACCTGCTATTCCGCGACGGCATGTGACTGGGACGGTCCTCAGACGGCCCGGTGTATAATCGCCAATGCGGTCTCACGCAGACCGATCCCCAGTGGAGGCAAATTTTGCATTACGCCTACGTGATTGTGGGCGCGAGCTCGGCGGGCACGGTCCTGGCGACCCGCCTACCAGAGGACCCCGAACGATCAGTCGGGTACCTGGGATATGGGGCCCGCGACCGACTCGATGGCCGTTGTGGACCAGTACTGTCACGTGCACGGGCTGGAGGGCTTGCGGGTCGTCGACGCGTCCATCATGTCGGACGTGGCGCGGGCCAACACAAACGCGTCAGTGGTCATGATTGGGGAGCGCGCCGCCGACCTGATTAAGAGGCGCTGAAGGCTCTCGAATAGCGCGCGCGATCGGGTCACCCAATTGGCTGGTTGCCCAAGTATAAGACGCCCCGCATGTCAACTTGCCCATTATCGTTGTGAGTCGAAAATACCAGGCCGCCACCGGACGACCACCAGTGACAACCCGCGATATCTGGGGTACGATACGGCGCGTGAGGAGGTTCAAATATGGAACTTGGCTATTTCACGATGCCGTTGCACCCGCCGGGGTCCGACGTCACGAAGACCCTGGAGGACGACCTCGAACAGATCGTCACTCTGGATGAGCTGGGCTACAAGGAGGCCTGGATTGGGGAGCACTTCACCTTCGTCTGGGAGAACATCCCCTGTCCGGACCTTTTCATAGCGCAGGCGCTGGGGAAGACCAAGAACATAATCCTGGGCACGGGCGTGACCTGTATGCCCAATCACGACCCCATGATGATCGCCCACCGTATCGCCCAGCTCGACCATATGGCCAAGGGACGGTTCTACTGGGGCATCGGCTCGAGCTCCACGCCGGGGGACTACGAGATGTTCGGCTTCGACCAGGAGGCGGTCGACCGCAGGGTGTACACCAAGGAGACCCTGGACATTATCCTTAAGGTCTGGGAGGACCCGAAGCCCGGCCGTTACAAGTCGGAGCACTGGGACTTTACGATACCGGAGCCCGTGGACGAGGTAGGCCTCAAGTTCCACCTCACGCCCTATACCAAACCCCACCCCCAGATCGCCGTCGCCGGGGTCTCGCCGAGGTCCGATACCTTGATCATGGCCGGCGAACGCGGCTGGATACCCATGAGCATTAACCTGATCCCTTCGGTAATGGTCAGGACCCACTGGGAAGCCGTCGAAGAGGGCGCCGCCAACGTGGGCCGAACTGCCGACCGCTCGCTATGGCGCATCGCTCGTGAGATATACGTGGCGGATACCACCGAGCAGGCTCGAAAAGAGGCCCTGGAGGGCACGATGGGCAGGGACTTTAAGGACTACTGGCTGAAGCTCATGCCCTGGAGCAAGTCCCTGGACAGGATGAAACTGGACCCCGACATGGCCGACGCGGACGTCACGCCGGAATACCTCATGGACACGCTCTGGATCGTAGGCAGCCCCGATGACGTGGCGGCCCAGATTCGTGAGCTTTACGCCGACGTCGGCGGGTTCGGCGTTCTTCTCGCCATGGGGCACGAGTGGGATCCCAAAGATAAGTGGTTGAAGTCGCTAACGCTACTTGCCGAAGAGGTCTTGCCTCAGCTTTCAGACCTGGACTAGGCCCGGGGTGGTACGGTCTTTATCTTTTCAGGCCTCTGATTTTAGCTTTCCCTCGAAGAAGGCGGCGCAGAACTCTTCCGCGTCCTCCTTTGCGGACCGTCTTAGAGTCACGTCTATGGCCGAGCCCTCGCCCGCACCTATCTCGGTAGTTAGCTGAGTGCTGCCAGACCAGTAGTATTTGGCCAGGGTCAATAGGCCGAATAGCCCTACTCCGGCGCCCGCAATCAGTGATAGTCCTACATCGTCCGGGTCGAGCGAAACACCGCTGCCGCCGGCGAATATCAGCGCTCCAGCCCCGGCAAACAGAAGAACGCTCAGTATAATGATCCCTATCGACCTCTTCTTGTGGATGATCTCCAGGTAGCGCACGTCGCTGAGCAGGGAAGCCCGTGCCCTCTTCCTGCCCTCCAGATAAATAAGGCGATGATTGGTGAGGACCAGACCCTGACCCATGCGCTTGACCCTGTCGACCTTGCCCCTCTTTTTGTCGAACATCAACTCTAACGCTTCGCCGTCCAGAAGTCTGACCCCGTACTTACTCAGCTCGGAGTTATCGCCCTTCTCGACTTTCTTGGCAAATGTGAGCCGCAACTGATTCCTTCCCGGACCGATTCCCCTATATAAAAAATCGCACCTATATGTATGGATTATGGACTTGCTGAGATAAATGAATCATATTTGGGACTGCGAAGACATTTGGTCGTCGCATGGACTGCGATCTGGGCGAGGGAAAAGGGGAGGAGGGAAAACGACTCGGAAGGCGCCTTACGTAAAGTCGCTATACGACGGCGCGCTGCTCAGGCAACTCAGGGGGTATCAATTGAAGCAAATTCTGTACAAGTTCTTGGACTGCTGGAAGCACTAGAACGATGTCTTGAGGTTCCTGTTGAACCTCATAATAGTTGTGATGTAGGCTTTCAGCAAGAACGAAATTAGTTTTGATGGTCTCGTCCGCCAATTCTCTTGAGAGTTGAATTACAAAGTTCTTCAAATCCCGATGGGTTTCCAATCTTCTATTATTGGATGCGGCCACAGCATGAACCGCCTGAGCTACGCTCCCCCAGAGTAATTCTCCTGCCTTTCCAGCTTCACCGTCTTTGAGAGCAAGAAGGGCGTTCTCCAGATATTGGCGTGAATGGATAACATGCCTACGCAATGATGCGATCGCATCAGTAGTCATGCATTTCCCTCGTCTGAGAACTCTGTAATAGCACCAGATTCTGCGTCAATCAATAACCGAACAATTTGCCTTGGGATAAACAGCGCGACGTCAAATAAGACCTCCCATTGTTCTCCCTCTCGTTTGGCTGAAACAGGCCTACTGGTCAGGTAGTTATGTCCTGACAGAAAGTCGTTTCCTCTGTTGATTGCGTCCTCTGCCGTCCTAATGGGGCGAGCGTCTCGCACAGATATTCTTCTTTCTTCAAGCGTTTGCCTCTTGCACAATAACAATCATATCATTGGTCTTTAATTCTCCGCGCCTTGCGAAACGTTTCGCTCGTAATAACGGCCAGTATTAATTTCCAGCCGGGCGCTTAGCCGGCGGAGAACTTGGTGCCCAGGGCCTCTTCCCATCTCAGGTAGTTCATCATGTCGGCGCTGTTACGGTCGATGCCCGACAGCAGGACGTCGGTGGGAGCCGTCATCACGCCGGTCAGGCCCCGCTGAACATCGAGCCCAGCTTTCAGCCACGCCGCCGTGCCGCCGGCAAGGACCGAAACGTCCGAATAACCCATATCGGCCACGGTGCCGCCCGCGAGGGCCGCGTTTCGGCCATCGACACAGGTTACGAGCAGGGGCGCAGCCTTGTTGGGCGCGATGTCCGTTATCTGAAGCTCTAGCCAACCCCTTGGCACCCAGCGTGAGTCCGTCAGGTGCGCCATGGAAAAGTCCTGGCTCGTGTCCACGAAGATAATCGTCGAGAATCGGCCCGCAACCACCTCGTCCGGGCGCAGGCTTTTGACCTTGCTTAAGGCCTCTGCAAGCCCGACCGGGCCCGAGTGCGTACCCTCTTGCGCCAGGGGCCGTCCCGAAGCCAACCATGCGGTGGTACCGCCCATCAGCACGTAGACCTCGTCGAAGCCTAGCTGGCGGTACCAGGATGCCGTGATGGTCGCCCTTGCCCTGCCGTCGCAACAGAAGACGATTGGGCAGTTCTTGACTACGGCCACCTCGTCTGCGCGCTGCACCGATTGGCCGCCGGGAAACCATCTGAAGCCGGGAATATGCCCGCCCTCGTACTCCTCCTGAGTCCTGACGTCGATGAAATAGACCGGCTCTTCGTCCCTTTTGGACATGAGCGACTGCACATCCTCGGGCTGTAGGAAGCGGACGCCATCCTCTGCGGCGAGCCTGTCGGCATAGCTCTCGGCCGCATTCAGGCCCTCAGTTGAAGGCTGCGGCAGCTCGGTGCGGTCGGCGCCTGTCTCCAGCTCGAGGCCCGCGAGGACCCAGCCTGCCGTGCCGTTCTTCAAGCCGTATACGTTGGCGAGACCCATGCGTTGGAGCACCCTTGTCCCGATAATACTGCGGGTCCTTCCAGCGCAGTTGATTATGACCGTAGCGCCGTCGCCGAGGTCCCTCGTTATGTCGGTGATTCTCAGCGCCAGCTCCCCACCGGGCACGCTGCGTCCTCCGGGAATGCAGAAGCGCTGGTACTCCTCCGGCGTTCTTGTGTCGAGGATAACCAGCTCGTCGCCTCGTGCGATGCGGTCGTTGAGCTCGACGGCATCGATCTCGGGCACGTGGTTTTCGACTTCCACCCTCTCTCCGAAGTCCTTGCTGGGCACGTTGACGCCCCACTCGGTGGGATAATTCAGCGTCACCCAGCGATTGATGCCGCCGTCCAGGACCGACACCCGCTCGTAGCCCATGCCCTCGATAGTGCCTGCGGCGAGGTCTGCCCTTCGCCCGTCGTCATCGCAGACGACGATGGGAATCGACATGCCGGGGACCGAGTCTCGCATCTGAAACTCTAGCTGGCGCCTGGGAATGAGGCTTGCGCCCGGAATGTGGGAGCTGTTGTACTCTCCCGGCTCTCGCACGTCTATGAGCGCAAACCTGGATTTCCCCTTAAGAAGGGCGTCTAGGGCCTCTGCTGATATCTTTTCCGGCATGGCTAGTCAGGTCCTTCGTGGAACTTTGAACTCAATGACCTTCAGGTGGTCTCCCTTAACAGTTGTCGAATCTCTGCGTTGCGAACGTCGTTACCTTGCCGGTCTCAAGGTCGAACCTGCTTCTTTCCAGGCCACGTAGATCGTTGCCGTACACGTGAATCTCGACCGTGGGGATGTCCGTCAAGTTATCCATCTGATGGATCTCATCGACATCCGGTATCAGAAGAGATATGTCTCCCGGCTTGACGATGTTTACCCGGTCCTGTTCCAGAATGGCGAAGTCCTCCCTGGAGCGGTCGTCCTTTCGCTTGAAGCGGGTCTCGGTGATGGTGTTTCCGATGACGCCTATCATCCCCCACGTGCGATGGTCGTGCGGGCCGAGGTGGTCGCCGGCGCCCCACACGACGGAGGTCACCAAGAGGCCGTTGTCTCCGTGATATAGCACATAGGTGCCGTGATTGGCCCTTTTCCCCACGCCGGTCGGATTTCGATACTTCTCAGGCACGGCATTCGGGTCATTGATGAATCTCTCCAGATAGGTGGACCCTGTATCAAAGATCTTCTCCTGGCTGGCCCCGCCATCTATCAGGCCGTTCAAATCGTCTACGAACTCATCCAGGGCATACTTCACGGACTGCATTGGCACACCTCGTTCCTTGCGCTATTTTCCAAGATATCCGCCCGAATCACGAATAAGTAGGAATGTCTGACATTCCAGCCGACGGATTAGATGACCGATGGTATTAAAGTGTAAGTTAACCGGAAAAGGCGGTGCGGTCAATCCCGAACCAATAGGGAGAATGGATTAATGGCTGTTCTCATACCAGCCAATGGTGCGGCAGGCAATTGTTTAGACCAGAAGCGAAGGCGACATTGGGCGATGGTCATAGAACTGCAATTCCGCGAGGGGTGCCAACGGCACGTATGCATTATCGGTGCCTTCGCCAGGCGGTCGGCCTGCTACTCCTCAACGCCCCGTCCAGCCGCTCGAATATCTTCCGCCGCCAGGGCCGCGAATCGGTCCGGCAGGAAGGCATCCATATCCGCCCGCACCTCGTTGCCCTTCCGCACGATCAATTCAGAGACTATTCGGCCGGTTATCGGACCAAGATGAATTCCCTTCGTCGAGTGGCCCGTCGCCAGCATAACGCCATCCCATCCGGGGACCGGCCCGATAATGGGCAGGCGGTCAGGACTCAGTGGACGGGAGCCCGCAAGCTGTTCGACCAGCTCCGCGTCTTCCAATTCGGGAAACACGTCGACGGCTCTCTGGAGCAGCTCTAGCCTGGCCGATTCGGTGGGGCCGCTGTTACTCTCGTACTCCGGTAGCGGCTCCTTGCGGTCGTAGTCCCGTCCCCCCGTACTTCCGACGCTTAGCAGGCCATCCAGGCGGCTGATCATGTGGCCCCGCTTGGGCGAGCTGATGAGCACCGGCAACGGCGGCCCGCCGTACCGCAGCATCAGCCTTTCGCCTTTCAGGGGACGCACGGGCACGTCGAACTCGAGCCAATCCCCAAAGCGTGAGCTCCACTCTCCGGCCGCCACAACGACCATGTCTCCGAATATATCTCCCGACTGTGTATGCACTCCCCTTACGCGGTGGCCGTCGATCATCAGGCCGGTCACCTCTCTGAGTACAATCTCA
>JADFKI010000321.1 GCA_022565015.1 Chloroflexota bacterium | reverse complement strand
GCCCGCCCGGCCCGCCCCGCGCTTCGCGCGAAGAGGATTCCTCCCCACTATTTCTTTGAGCCGTCTTCGCACGCGACTGGGAGTTTTGATGCAGTTTAGACGATAGCTTGCGGCTCTGCCGATTCTTGTCCCCTCCCCATAGTTGTGCCCGCCCGGCCCGCCCCGGACTTCGTCCGAAGAGGTTTCCTCCGCACCGACTAGACGTGTTCCGATCGAAAACACGGACGATGGTGTAGTGAGAGGCTGCTTTGCATGCCAAAACCGGATTAGGTCGTCCTCAGACCTCGTCCTAAGACCGAAGCTGCGGGAACAGCACGACTTCTCGTATGGTCTTGTGGCCTGAGAGGAGCATCGTGAGACGGTCCACGCCGATGCCAAGTCCGCCGGTGGGCGGCATTCCGTGCTCTATCGCGACGAGGAAGTCCTCGTCCAGCCGGTCCAGGTCTTCGTCCGCGAACTGGGTCCGCAGGCTCTCCTGCTCTTCGAACCGGGACCGCTGGTCTACGGGGTCGTTAAGCTCCGTGAAGGCGTTACATAGCTCCGTTCCGGCGACGAACCCTTCGAACCGCTCGACGATGTGCGAGCTTCCGGGCTTCTTCTTGGCAAGGGGCGACATCTGCAACGGGTAGTCGATCAGGAAGCAGGGCTGAATGAGCGTATGCTCGACCTTGGACGAGATCAGCTTGTCCATCAGACCGGGCCAGCTCATCTGTTGGCCGACGTCTATGTCGATCTCCGCCATGGCGGACTTCAGGGATTCGATGCTTTCGTGGTCCAGAAAATCGATGCCGCTGTGCTTTTTTATCTCGTCGCGGAGGCTCAGCCTGGGCCACGGCGGCGTGAAGTCCAGGCGATGGCCGTCGTACTCCACGGTCGCCGAGCCGAGGACCTTCAAGGCGACGGTGTGTACCATTTCCTCGACCATTCGCATGACGCCCTCGTAGTCGGCGAAGGACTCGTAGCTCTCCATCATTGTGAACTCAGGGTTGTGGGTCTGGTCCACCCCTTCGTTGCGGAATATTCGGCCTATCTCGTAGACCTTTTCGATGCCGCCTACGATGAGTCTCTTCAGGTATAGCTCGGTGGCGATGCGCAGGTAGAGGTCCCTGTTAAGCTGATTGTGATGCGTGCTGAAGGGGTGGGCCATTCCCCCGGCCGCGACGGGAACGAGCATCGGAGTCTCCACCTCGATGAAGCCTCGATCGTCCATGAAACGACGCATTGCGCTGACTATGTTGCTTCGCATGATGGCGACGCGGCGCGATTCGGGATTGGCTATCAGGTCGAGGTAGCGTTGGCGGTGCCGAATCTCGACGTCTGTAAGCCCGTGGAACTTTTCAGGCAGGGGGCGAAGGGACTTGCACAGCACTACGATCTCTTGGGCTTCCAAAGTTATCTCTTCGGTCCGCGTGCGGAAGAGTGGCCCGCGAACGCCTATCCAGTCCCCGATGTCCAGGTCGTCCAACAGCTCGTAGCTTTCGTTCAGGGTATTTCGGCGAAACATCACCTGTATTCTGCCGTAGCCGTCCAGAATGTCGGCAAAGGACGCACGGCCCATGCCCCGGAAGGCGACCATTCTCCCGGCGAGACTAACATGCTCTGTGCGGGCCTCTTTGCCGTCCTTGGTTTCCGCGGCCTCGAATAGGGACGCCGCTTCCTTGGTGGAGTGGGTGCGCTCGTAGTTGCGTGGGTAGGGGTCTATGCCTCTGGCCCTCAGCCTCTCCAGCTTTTCGAGGCGCACCTTGACCAACTCGTTCTCAGGTTGTGACATCGTTTCAGCCTTTTCGCGGCGTGTCGTTCAGCTCTACGCCCGTGCTTGAATAGGATGGAAGGGTCTCAGGGCGCGAGCTTCACCGGATTCGCGTGATGGTGAACTTTACAGGCTTCTTCGAAGGCGTCTCGACCTCAACCTCGTCGCCTACCTTGTGGCCGAGCAGCGCCTGCCCAACCGGCGATTCGTTTGAAATCTTGCCCTCGAGGGGCGAGGCCTCGGCGCTGCCCACCAGCTTGTAACTCTGTTTTCGCCCATTGGGGTCCCGGACGGTGACGGCGGAGCCAATGTCTACGATCCCGCCCCGCTTGTCGTGTGCCGTGACGACCGCGTTTGCGAGGATACTCTCCAGCTCGCGGATGCGGCCCTCGACGAACCCCTGCTGACTCATGGCCTCGTCATACTCGGCGTTGTCCACGTTCCCGCCGGACTCGCTGGCCTTATGTATTCGTTCCGTGACTTCCCTGCGCCGGACTCCTTTGAGATTATCCAACTCTTTTTGAAGCTGCTTCAGCCCCTGCGGTGTAAGGAACGTTTCTCTCCTCAACATGATGGCACTCCCGCTACAGCTAAAACCAAAAAGACTGAGAGACCACCGATGAACGGTGCTTTCCCTCTCAGCCTGTCGACATAATTGTACTCTTTGCAAAGTAATTTGTAAATTCGGCCATGACCTTTCAGGTCGTCTTTATAATGTACGGGTCTCCCAGTAAATTAGGTCGTGGGCAATAGATTCGTGCCAAAGGTCATATTGGGCCTTTTCCAAAAAACTAGCCAAAAACCCCCTTTAACCACCCTATTGCCCATGCTAGCATTCTGACAAGGCTGGTCGTTTCTCCGTGAGACCTTCCGGTGGACGCGCCCCAAGATTAAGTGGGTTCGGCTGGTCTGAGAGGAGCGCTTCCGCCCCGATGACCTTACGAATTACAGGCGGGGAGCTCAGGGGCCGCAGGCTAAAATCGGCGCGTGGCGGCGGACTCAGGCCAACCTCCGATAGGGTGCGCGGCGCCATATTCTCGATAATCGGCCGTGACGCCGTGGAAGGCGCTCGAGTACTGGACCTCTATGCCGGGACGGGCGCGTTGGGGATCGAGGCCCTTAGCAGGGGCGCCGCCTGGGCTGATTTCGTCGAGTCCGGTGGCGGCAGGTGTCGGGAAATACGCGAAAGGTTGCGTGAGCTGGGCCTGGATGGCCGCAGCCGGGTCTATGCAGGCAGGACTCTGAAAGTTCTGGGCACCCTTTCGATAGCCTATGACCTGGTCTTCGCGGACCCGCCTTACGAGCTGAACGAGTGGGAATCAATCATATGTTTGCTGGACGCGCGCGGTCTCGTGAGCGAAGGTGGCCGGATGGTCGCGGAGCATCGAAGTGGCGCGAATCTGGCCGAGAGCTACGGAGGGTTGCGTATGACCACGAGCAGGAGGTACGGCGACACGGCGATAACAATATACATACCCGAGGATATTAATGGTTAAAGCGGTCTATCCGGGCAGCTTCGACCCCGTACATAACGGACATGTGGATATCACGACAAGAGCCGCGAGCCTATTCGACCATCTGATAGTCGCCGTGTACGATGCGCCGCCAAAGAGTCTCATGTTCAGCACCGATGAACGTGTGGACTTCTTTCAGAAGGCGGTCGCCCATCTCTCGAATGTGGAGGTGCGGAGGTTCAGCGGGCTGGCGCCGGACTTTGCCCGTAGCGTCGATGCGCCGTTCATACTTCGGGGCCTTCGCGCGGGATTCGATTTTGAGCTCGAGTTCGAGATGGCCCTGATGTGGCGTAACCTGGCGCCGGACATCGATGTGGTTTGCATGATGAGCTCGCTGGGGTACCAGTTCGTGTTTTCCAGCAGG
>JADFKI010000320.1 GCA_022565015.1 Chloroflexota bacterium | reverse complement strand
TCCTAAGGTGGACTTTGCACTAAAGATGTCTCCTAAATTTGAGGGAGTTGGAACGGGTTTATTATGATGCCTTCGCTCTGTCGCATAAACACCCATCTCATCGTTCAAGGACTTTCTGCACCCGCCCTGCAAACTCGACATGCAAAAAGTCTGCCGATTACTGACCATCAGCTATACGCCTTCGTGTTGAGGCGCAATTGGAATGTACAAAGTCCAGCTTAGGGCCGCCCAGAGCGGGCAGCCCATGACCGCTCATGCTCGAAGACACATGAAGTCGCTTGGAAGTCCGATGTACCGGTCCAGCCCTTCGGAAAGCCGGTATGTGCGGGCCGCTAGTCCCCCGGCGGCCACTTTGTTCCGCCGACGGCAGGCCGCTCGCTCGGGGAGAGCGTTAGCCCCCTGGCAACAACGTCGCCGAACGCCTGCAAGATGACGTTGCCCCAGTCACGGGCGTGTTGCACGCGGAATTCGGTACGTCTGCCGCCGCGCCTCCTGCGGGCTTCCTCTTCGCCCTCGGATGCCAGCTCCCTGGCGATCATCTCGTCCATTGCGTCGATGTCCGGGACCAGCTCATTGGCCGTCTCAATGAATCTAGCGACCTCCCGAAACGAGGCTTCGTACACCACGAAAACAGGCACGGTGCCCGCACGGTCTTCCGGCAGGAATCCGTTGGCTAGCTCGAGCTCTTCATCTCGATTGAAGACGCTCACCGACAGCCCATCCGTGGAGTCGGCCAGCCTCAATATCGCCGGCGTCGTGCTCATTGCGTCGCCACACCAGTCTGCCGTAAATACCGCCAGCTTGAGTGGCTCCTCCAGGTCGTCGAACTGCGCCTGGACGGCCTCTGCAACCTCAACCCTCTCGTATATGTCCACGAAAGGCTGCCTGTTGACTTTGATCTGGTCGATATACTGCCGGGTCGTCATCCCAGCCTTGAATTTTTCTTCCGTAAACGCCATTTGAACCCCTCCTTCGCGAGTATCGTCGACGGGCTAACAGCCCATCATCCGATGTCTCAACCGACCTCTCCCTCGAAGCCGACCTCGACCCTTCCGTCCGAATAGACGATAATCGGCACCGTGCCCCCAAAGCCCAGCGCCTCATCGAGCGTATCCTGGCTCTGATCGACGCGGCGCTCGTCGTAGGCGACTCCCTCGCGGTCCCAGGCATCGCGCAGCCTGTCGCATGTCGGACAGACGGTCAGCGTGTAGACGATGGGAACATCGCTCATGATCACCTCCACGTCCTGGTGCGTCTATATTATATCGGGCCGGTCCCTGGTGTCATGAGGAGCCCGCCACGGTCATTCACGGCGCCACGGCTATCAGGACCAGACCTGTTGCTATCATGCCGGAGCCTATGATCCTTCCTCGGCCGAAGGGCTCCTTGAGGACAAACACGCCCAGCAACACTCCAATTACGATGCCGACCTCCCTGGCAGGCGATATGTAGCTGACGCGGGAGAACTGGAATGCCGTCAGTATCAGCCCGTAGGCCACGAAGGTCATCGCTCCCACCGCGATGATGCTCGTCGAGTTGTGCCGCCACTCGGCCCTGAGAGCAGCCGTCCCGTGGGACCTGATGAGGAATGGCGCCAGACCCAGCGCCGAACCCAGGGACATCAGGTACATATATAGAAAGGGCGTCACGTGACTGACGCCTACCTTGTCCCATACAGAATAGGTGGCGATGGTCGCTCCCGTAAACAGGGCATAGCGGGTCCCCGGTTCTCTGAAAAGCTTGAGGGGGTCGCTGAGTATCAGGCGGAAGCTTCCCCACCAGTAGACGGTGTATATGCCGACCACAACCGTCGCGATGCCCGCCACGGCAGGGGGCGAGACGCTCTCGCCAAGCACCAGGACGCCCAGGATTGGTACGACCGCCGGGCCCATGCCCCGGGCGATGGGATACACCACGGACAGGTCGGCCCTGGCGTAGCCACGTCCCAGGAAGAGGAAGTAGAAGATGTGAAGCAGCACCGTGCCCGCTACGAAGACCCAGCCAATCGCGTCCATCGGGTACCTGAAGAGCAAAAATAGCCCTAGCGGTAGCAGAACGACGCTGATCCCGACCTGGGCCAGCCAGATGAAGACCTCCTGGTTCAATCCACGCTTGGCCAGAAGGTTCCATCCGGCGTGAATCACGGCCGACAGCAGGACGAGCCCAAGAGCGAGGCCGCTCAACGATCGATCATCTTCCTCCCGTCACCTCCAACACGGTGCCGGTGGTGAAGCTCGCTTCATCGGACGCGAGAAAGGAGACGGCGCGGGCGATCTCCTCCGGCGTACCGGCCCGCCCCAGGGGCACGTTCCGGACCATGTCCGCCTGCTCGTCGGCAGACAGCTCTTGATATCTATCGTTGACCCGTGCGCCGTCTTCGGTGAGGATGAAGCCCGGCATGACGGCGTTGACGTAAATCCCGTCGGTTGCCAGGTCCTTGGCGAGCTGATAGGTGAATCCGATTATGCCGGACTTGGCCGCTGCATAGGGCAGGCGAATGGCGGAGGTGCCCAGAGGGCCGAAGTGACCCTTGGCGCTG
The DNA here is from genome assembly GCA_022565015.1 of Chloroflexota bacterium. GTDB lineage: Bacteria > Chloroflexota > Dehalococcoidia > Lucifugimonadales > JADFKI01 > JADFKI01. Next base: position 1,121 of record JADFKI010000320.1, on the reverse strand, counting down.
GACGATGAGATGTTGACGATGCGACCGCTCTTCCGGGCCCGCATGTGGGGAGCCACGGCCTTGCAGCAGAGGAACGCGCTCTTGAGGTTGAGGTCCACGATGGAGTCCCACATGTCCTCGGTGACGTCCTCGATGTGCTGAACGCCCACTGTGCCGCTGCCTCCGGCGTCGTTCACGAGGACATCTATCCTGCCGAAGGTATCGAGGGCCTTGCGGACCATCGCCTCGACATCTTCGGCACTGGTAACGTCTACCGACATCGACACGGCGTTTCCGCCGCGTTCTCCGACCTCCGACGCGACCGCGGCGACCTTTTCGGCACGAATGTCGGCCAGGAGCATCTCGGCGCCCTGGTCGGCGAACTCCAGAGCGATGGCCCTGCCGAGGCCCTGCGCCGCGCCCGTGATGATGGCGGCCTTGCCTTCCAGACGCATTTTCTCTCTCACTATTAACAGGTCCGGCATGTTGGTCTCACACTAGCCGTGTACGGACAGCTTGACGGTGGGGTAGCCTCCGTCGACGTCTAACACCTGGCCAGTTGTTTAGCCCGAATCGTCGGGCACCAGAAACGCAACCGCGCGCGCCATTTCCGTGGGGCCACCGGTGCGGCCAGAAAGAAGGTTGCTGGGAGGGCCGCCCGTTCGTCGTTGACGTCTGTCGCCAACCCGTGCCCCGTCCGAGAGGAGAATGAAGCATCCATGACGACGTTACATACCCTCTGCACAGCGCCGGGTCCAAGACAAGACTGATAGTGCCAAACTTGGCCGGGGCGTAGGGCAGGCGGATGACTGAGGTGACCAGAGGGTCGAATTGAACCATGGCGCAGGACATCGACGAGCTGACGATGCGACCGTTTCACCGGGTCCTTTGGACTTCCCCAGCGAAGAACCAAAAGAATTAGAGCAAGGAATTTACCTGATGTACGGCTTCACAGGAAATTCCTGCTCCCTCATGGTGCTTGATCACACTCTCTGCATCAGGCGCATCCAGAAGACAATAGACCATGCCATCGTCATTGTAATAGAGCTCGAGCTGAGTAACGCCGAACTCTTCATTTTCACGAGCCGCGGTTGCTTTTCGGAGATCGGCAATCGCGTCTGCCGGGAGTTTCAACGAAGTAT
>JADFKI010000067.1 GCA_022565015.1 Chloroflexota bacterium | reverse complement strand
CCCTGCCCAACGCGCTGGCGCCGATCATCAACGTGATCGTCATCAACCTCGCCTATCTGGTGGTCGGCGTGGTCATCGTCGAGGTCGTGTTCGTCTATCCCGGCCTCGGGCAGTTGCTCGTCGATTCGGTGTCCAAGCGCGACATTCCGGTGGTGCAGGCCGCCGCCCTGATCTTCGCCAGCACCTATATCCTGCTCAATCTCACCGCCGACGTGCTGTCCATCGCCACCAACCCGCGCCTGATGCATCCGCGGTGACCGGGGAAGCGTGAACGATGGCGACGATCACCGTGGAAGGCGCCCTGCCCGCCCGGCCCTCGCCCTGGGCCAGCCGGCTTGCGGTAACCGCCGTACACTTCTTCATCCTGATTCTGTTCCTGCGGAACATGGACCAGAACACCTGGCTGGCAATCGTCGGCGTCATCGCGGTGCACGCATACAGCGCGGCGGTGCTCGCCTTCTGGAGCAAGCTCGAGCGCACCACCGCGGGCGACACCATCATCGTCACCGTGACCCTCGAATACCTGCTTATCGCGATACTGTTCTGGGACCGCTTCAGCGCCTGGCCCTGGTCGACCTTCTTTGGACTCGCCGTCCTGCAAATCTGCGCCATCGCGGCGGTCCGCTATTGGCGCGGCCTGAGAAAGGCGCCGCCGGCGGCCTGGTTCGGGCTCGTCGTCATCCTGCTCTACGTGATGATGGCCGCCGCCGCGCCGGTGATCGCGCCTTACGGCGAGTCCGAAATCGTTGGCTACGAGTACGAGCCGTGGAGCAGCGAGTTCCTGCTGGGAACCGACAATCTTGGCCGCGACGTACTGACCCGGCTGGTCTACGGCGGCCGCAACACCATCGGCATCGCCTTTACCACCACCTGCCTGGCCTTCTTCCTCGGCGCATTGTTGGGTTTTATGGCGTCGACACTCGGCGGTTGGGTCGATCAGGTCCTGGGCCGGCTCTGCGACATCATGATGGCGATTCCGGGGTTGATCTTCATTCTCATGATCCTGACCATCACCGGCACCTCGATCCCGATGCTGATCATCGTCATCGGGGTGCTCGATTCGACGCGCGTCTTCCGCCTGTCCCGCGCCGTCGCCATGAATATCGTGGTGATGGATTACGTCGAGGCGGCGCGGCTGCGCGGCGAGGGCCTGTGGTGGATCATGCGGCGCGAGGTGCTGCCCAACGCCATGGCGCCCCTGGTCGCCGAGTTCGGCCTGCGCTTCTGCTTCGTCTTCCTGACCCTCAGCGCCCTCAGCTTCCTCGGCCTCGGCATCCAGCCGCCGCTCGCCGACTGGGGCAGCATGGTGCGCGAGAACGCCACCCTGATTACCTTCGGCGACATCACGCCGCTGCTGCCGGCGGCGTCCATCGCGCTGCTCACCGTGGGCGAGTCGAGCGATCTCACAACGATCATGGCGGATAAGGGCGGTAACGTGCTGGAGGGACGCCTGGTGTCCTGGTCCTCAAGCGATACGTCCGTCGCGAGGGTTGACGATTCTGGATCCGTCGAGGCGGTGGCGCCAGGCCCGGCGGTAATCACCGCCGAGCTTCAAAACGAAGACTTAGATCCTAAGACCGTCACGGTGGAGGTACTGCCAAGCTTTGTGTCCGCGGTATGCCAGGAATATGACCCTCAGGCCCTTAGATATGAGATATCCGACGCCAAACTGGTCATAACTGATGGCAGTAAGGTTGTAATGACCCTCACGCCGGAATACAGCAAGGTTGGTCAAGACGATGCAATGAAGTTTGCCGAAAATCACGTCACACGTTGCTTCATTGGGAAAGACGCCGGTACGGGCGAAGTCCTGAGCGCCGACGTCGAGTTCTGGGTCGGCCCCTCCGGTTTCAAGTTCGACGAGCTTAAGGGGTCGAAATGCTTTCGTTATATCGATTCCGAAAACTCATTGCAGCTAAGGGAAAAGGCGCCCGGGGTCTGGACCGTGACAATGGGCGATTCCCCGTCTATCGAGTTTGACAATGTAGAGGACGCCCAGGCGGCCAAGATTTTCGCCGAACGTTACTCCGAAAGGTGCTTCGTCGACTATAAAAAGAACGAAACGGATCAGGTTTCATACGCCGCACAGTTCTGGAAGTAACGGCTTAACGGTAGCCGAGGATGTGAGGCCCGCCGAGATTACTCGTTCCGTACCGGGCGTACGTCTGGGACCGCCTACGTCTCCGTCATTCTCACAGACTGGGTTCTCACCCGACCGGACGAAAGCACTCCAAGGTTGGTGCCCAGCTCCAAGGCAGACCGAATAGCCTCGCGAGATGCGGGAACAGCGGGCCTGCCACCCTCCCACAGGCACCCGTAGTCCGCGTCGCTATAGATAAGGCCGTCGCCCGCCACGATTGCGCCAGAGCCGTCCGGACCATCGGGGGCCTGGGCAAAGAGGTAGTGCGACGTGAACAACCGGTCGCCCCTATCAACGGAAGCAAGCTGTTTTTCCAGGGCGTCGGCGAGGTCTATGAACGATTGTCGGAACGGCGTGGAATCTTCCTCGGCGGCCCTGCAAGCCTCTCCGAATACCACGCCGCCTCTGTCCAGGAAGGTCTTCAACACCTCGGCCCACTCGTCTGCCAGGGAAAACTCCTGGTGACCAGCGATCACTAGAAGGTCGCAATCGGCGATCTCCTGGTTGAGGCTGATGGAGCCTTTGAACTCCGCAAAGAACGGCGTCGAATTATTTACGCTTCTTATCAGACTCATGACGCCGGAGGAGTGTGGTACATGTCCTTCTTCGGTCATCTCCAGGGGCACGACGCCAATCCTGAAGTATGCGATTGGACGAGGCCCGGAGAGCTGTCGATAGCGGAGGTCGATCTCGTTGGGGCTCGGATTCACCACGTCCAGGGCATCCGTAATGGTCGAGCCGTCGCCCGAAACGTCGATCCTGGCCAGCTCAATGTACGAGTCTTCCGGCAGCTCGCGCCTCTCTTCCAGCCTATAGGCCTCTATGACCGAGTTTGCCGAACCCCCGTCCGAGTCGGACGCGCCTCGGCCTTCTCCGGCAGGCACCTCTCTGTATTGAAGTATGAGGTACAGCATGCCGGACTCGTTCGTCTGAAGCTGAAAGCGTTGGGCATCGGCGACCACCACCGTATGCCCTTCGCTGTCCAGGGCCATACCGGGGTTGATGACAATCGAGTTGTCCGGCGGGTCCCACGCGACGACCTCCAGACCAGACGTTATTCCAGGCCTGTGCATGGAGATGTTGTGCCTGAGCTGATGGACCGTGTGGTAATCGTGGGCCGCGTTCCAGGCGGTCACGTCGACTACCATGCCTTCGCTGGCAACCAGCCGGCGGACCTGCGCGTCCTGTAATTCTCTCCCGAGCATTGGACTCCTCCTAAAGGAGATTTTTTTGCTTTTCGCGTCCCGTGTTAGTTGGCGTACCAAGTAATAACGAACCCAGCGCTACCGAGCGCGGTGCGTTCGGCTAACATCCGTTAGTCATCGAGACCGACGATGTTAAGCCTATAGGCCGTATGCGCAGGCTTCTCCGCCTCGATTATGGCCTTGACCTGTTGCCTGCTGATTGAATCAGGGTCTTCGGTCCTTATCGTAACGGTGAAGACGTTGTTGGCCCCTGTCCCAAGCACCGTGTTGAGACCCAACCGCGATGCTTCGCCGAGGGGAAAGCCTCCGAACTCCTCCGTAATCTCCGGCTCGACGCCGGTATAAACACGAAGGTATTCACTCAGCCCTCGCCGTGTGCCCCGCCATCGAAAAAGCTGGACGGCGGACCGCACCAGGGCGCGTCTGCGCTCGACCGGCCATGAATCGTCGAGGGCGACGTTGACCCACGACGCAAGCCAGGGCAGCAGCTCCTCGGGAGTGACATCGGGGTCGAAGTAGTATGCGAGGTTGTTCACGACGTTTTCTATCGGCCCAAGCACGCTCTCGAAGATCATGAGGAATCTCCCCATGAAGTCGCTGTCGGCGTAAATGGCCGGCAGATACTTGGTGTAAGAGCTCCGCTGAATTTGGGCGGTGCGTTCCCTGGCGGCGACTACCATTCCTCACTCCTTAGGTGCATGTCACTCTGTGGGTGTACGAGCATACGAGGCCGGTGCTTGGCACAGTCAACGTCTGCGTCGATTCTCCCGGCTCCCCCGTCTCAGGGTTCACGGGATACATTCTTATCTCCTCGATGAACTCGACGCCGGGCACGGGCTGTATCTGAGAGTAGAGCTCAGACGCGAAGACGCTGCGGCCGAACGGCCATCCGTTGCCGTCCGTACCGCCGTAAACTGGATGGATGAACTCGTACAGCCTTTCTTCAACGTCCGCCCTAACGCGCTCCGGGTCGGCGCCCTGCCGGGCTCTTACAACGGCCTCCACTGAGACCCAGTGATATTCCGGCTCCGAGACGATGAGCATCGTAGTTAGAAGCCTGCGCTCGTCCAGGAAGCTCCTCACCTGTTCGATGAGCTCTCTGGGTACCCTGAGGTCTTCGGGGGCGACCGTCCTGCCGGAAGAGGCGGGAATGGTCGGCACGAGCAGCACGCGGACGATGCCGGGAAGCGGGTCGCCTTCGGTGCCTACCTCCCTCGGCTGTATGCATCGGGCCCTGACCACCGAGGGCGATGCCTCCCTGGCGAGGTGCTCAAAGTCCTCTTCGGTAACCGCGCGGTTTCTGGTACGTAGGGTCTGCGGGCCCCGCATCTTGGCGTATTCGATGCCCTCGGGGTCTACTCCTCCGCTGGCCGCCCGTCTATTCGTGACGGAGGCGACGTAGGGTATCGAGGACTTCAGGGCGGTGAGTGAATCCGGGCCCACGTTGCCGTTGGGTCCTCCGCCGAACCTGTATGACGTGAATCCGATGGACATGCCCGCCGGGGGAACCGCGCCGTATTGCCTCTCCTCGCCGCTGGGTGTCCTTATTACCGGACCGAATCTGACCTCGCCCGATACGGCGTCGAAGGTGAAATGTTTGTCTTCGTGGCTCGAGTTCGCGAAATCGGAGACCTGCTCCCACAGATCCCAGCCCGACCCGTCCTCCAGCTCCACCTCTACGGTCTCTCCTGGTCCCAAGGGCAGTGCCGGGAGCTGGCTCACGGTAAAAGCCTGTCCGGACGAGCCGTTGCCGGTGCCCAGCACCTCGTGATCGAACGAGGTCGTGTTGGATGCCAGCGCGACGCCCCCGAGATTCGTGGCCCCGGCAGAGCCGATCTGAGGCGACGCCTCGTAAGAGCCCGTCTCCGGCGTTCCCGGAACGACCACGCACCTGATCCAGCTCGCCTCTCTCAGCCCGACTACGGATGGGCCGGCATTTCCCGGCAAGTGCAACACAACGTTGCCCGGGGTATTCAGCCCTCGCGTGCCGTCCTCTTCGAGCCATGCATCGGCATCTCGACTCTTCAGAAATTCGGCCCAGTCTTGCGTCTCGGAATTCCAGTATTCCCAGCGCAAAGGTGGATTCGTGGGCACAATGCCGGGCGCCGCACGCTCGGAGCAGCTCAGCGAGACTGACATTATCGCGCGCTGAAGGCTGTTGCCGAAGCCGAGGTAAAAGGCGTTGCCCGGAAAAGGTGCATCGGCAAATAGGTTGATTCTACGGCCCTGTTCTCCGGGCATGCCGACCATGCCCTCCCAGTCCCGTAATACGGGAAGTCGGTCGTCGAACTCGGAGCCGTCGTCGCTGACCAGGAGGTACTGTAGGTCCGCGGGCTCGACCCGTATGTCTTCCAGGGTCGTGAACTCGATGGCCTCCTCGGTCTCGGTTCGGACGGTGGAGACCTCGGTCCCCTGCGGAATGGTGACGGCAATGGGCTGTGATGCCGAAAGCAGGAAGCTTACCTCCGTGGATGCGGGCGCCGCGGGCGCGAGCTCCACCCCTATCAGCTCCAGGAACTTGACGTAGTTCTTGTCCGGCACCTTGTTCATCCTATAGATGATCATCTCGGTCATCCATGCAAAGAGCTCGATGAGCGTAATGCCGGGGTCACTGAGATTGTGGTCCGTCCACTCGGGGCAGTAGAGCGGTATCCTCCGACGGGCCTCGTTCACGATGTCCTGGAATGTACGGTCGTCCAGGTTTGGGACTGGTAGCACCATGACTTATTCCTCCAGGGGAATCAGGTAATAGGGATAGACCAGGTTTCGATTGTCGTTGGTCGTTATGACCGTGTAGCTGATGTTGATAAGCACGCGGCTCGGGTTCAACTCGTCCGCCGCGACGTCTACTTCCGTCACCTCGATTCGAGGCTCCCAGAATCCCAGGGCGTCGCGAACGTGATAGCCGAGCAGCCCGTGTGTCGTCGCGTTGTTCGGTGCGAAAATGAAATCGTGGATAGACGAGCCAAACTCCGGACGCATGACCCGCTCGCCCTTTGCCGTGCCCAGTATCGCGAGTATGGAGTTTTCGATGTCGTTCTCGCCCCTGGACATTGCTATGCCGCCGGTCCCGTCCACGCCCAGAGGGAACGCCCATCCCTGACCCAGGAAGTTTCTGCTTCTATCTAGCGGGTTCATATTTTCCGTCTTCCTTCTTCCGCATTGGAACAGCCTGCAAACACATCGATCGGTCCTAATTAATCTTGACTATCAGGCCCTTTATCTCGGTCAAAGCTTGGCCGACGACTCCGACCATCGCGCCCTTGACCTCGGCCTTCACCGTGCCCTCCAGGGTGGCCTGCATGCCCTTCATCTGGAGCTGTCCGGCGGACTGGACCAGAATCTTGGCGTTCGCCTTTATTTCGCTGTTCTGCTGCGCATTCACCTTGAAGTTCTTGCACTCGATGATGAAGTCGTCCATCGCAGACTTGAATGTGATTTTACCCTTAGCCTCCACGTTAATCGCGTCGTCAACCTTGAGGAATATGGTGTTCTTGGCTGAGTCGATGACGATCTCGTTCTTCTCGGACTTGTCGCGTATCGTGATGGACTCCTTACCCTGGGTGTCGTCCAGTATGATTACGTGGCCCGACCGGGACTTGATTATTCGTTGATTTACCACGCCGTCGCTTCCAACGGCATCACTCAGCGGGACCGGCATCTCGTCCTTCCCGTTCCACAGCCCTCCCAGGACGTACGGCCTGTTGATGTCGCCGTGCTCGAAGGCGACGAGGACCTCATCATTCACTTCGGGCAGCCACATCATCCCTCTCCCGGGACCGGCATCAGGAGTAGCGATGCGGGCCCAGTGGCTCTCCTCATTGTCGTCCAGCCAGGGAAACTTCACCTTGACCCTGCCGAGGCCCTTCTCGCTGTCGTTGTTGTTGGTAACAAGGCCCACTACAACGCCGTTAAAGCCATGGGTAACGGATGACGACAGACCACCGCCTGCGGCCTCCAGAAGTGTGCCGGGTCGACGGCTGCCCGCCTCAAACGCCGTCCTATAGCCTCCGTCTCCTGAGAATTGGTGGGTTGTCGATGTGACGAAGTACTTTCCGTCGAAGGTACTGCCGACCCCCTTGATGGTGACTGACTTGCCCGGCAGTATCTGGCCCATTCCCTCCGCGACAAGTCCTTCAGCGTAGAGATGGTCTCTGGCGCTCTGGTCCGCCAGCGACTTGGCCAGCGTGTCCGCCTCGCTCTGGGTGGCGACGGGCACATCAACTATCTTCACCATTGATTTGCCGAAGGCCGCCTTGGATATGTCGGGACCCGATTTGCCCTTTTCTAATTTGTAAGGGACTTTGAAGGATGTCGCGCTGCCCGTGATGGGCGCCTTCTTCATTACGTCCCAACCGCCTACCTCTACCTCTGATACTTGAAAGGCCCCGGTGGAGCGCACTCGAAACTGCATTAGCTCCTGACCCCAATTCAGCTCCCCGGCGCTATCCGATGAAGAGGCGTGTTTCTTGAAATGTAGCTCTCCCTGACTGACATATACCTCACAGTTTTCGCGGTCACCCAGCTGTTTGAGAAACTGCGAGTCCGTTATGTTGGCCTGGAAGAGATGCTCGTAGACCTGGCTCGTGCTGTCGACCTTCGGGGTCAAGCCATGATCACCGGCTATTCCTTTCGCGATATCGGAGGCGCTTTTGTTGAGATAGGTCTTCGTTTTCTTTGTGCGGTGCATTCGATGGGACTTGTCATGGGCCTGCACGACGGCCACCATCGGGCTCTCGTCGAGTATGGACTTGTAGTCGATGGAGAAGGACGTGACTTCGCCCTTGAATATGACGTTAGCCTCGCTCTCACCCACCTTCCTCTCCGAGATCTCTACATCTTTACCAATGGGAAGCGCCTTACTCACGGCTTCGACATCCTGGTCCAGACCGGCGTCTTCCAAGGGGCTCAAGTGAAAGCGCATCGTCGCTACGTCGGGCAGATAGAGGTCGTTCTGGACCTCGATATCATTTAGGGAATCCCTCAATGCCGGCTTCAACGAAGAGCCGCCGACCTTTACTTCGAAGATTGAAACAACGATTTCAGTGGCCATTTGCTATCTCTTCCTTACGGTATGCTGATGCCCAGAACCTGCCCGGGCCGCAGGTCCATGGGATTATCCAGGTTGTTATCGTCGGCTATGTGCCGCCATAGAGCCGAATCGCCCAGCTCTCCGTGAGCGATCCAGTCTATCGTGTCGCCCGGTTTCACCACGTAGACGGTCTCGCCCATGGTCCCCTGTGAAGTCGGGTTCTGTGCCGCCTTCTTCGTATCGTCTTCGCACTCTTCAAGGCTCAGGCTCATCTTGGCTCGAACGGGAGTGCCGTCGGACTTGAACAGCGTGTACTGAACGCTCACGCTCTTTATCACGGCGGGGAAATTGAAGACCTTGCCCCAGCTGAACATGCATTTGGGTGGACGCCCCACGCCGGAGGTCTTGTCCACGGTCTTTGGTTCTATCTTGGTCAGATCGTAGATCTTGCCCGTGTAGTCGCGGACGTCTTCGCCGCTCTCGTAAGTATCGAACATGAGGTCCATGCTCAGGCTCGTGGCGCCGCCCGAGGTGAATTCAAGCCGAGGAACGTTGGAACCCACGACCTTCACCTGCTGCCATGAGTTGGTCTTGCTCATGGAGTACTCGGTCGGGTTGAACAGGACCTCGATGGCCCCTGCGCCGGGATCGTCGAGGTTCGATATCGTTGCCTTTGCCAGCTCTCCGCTTGGCGGCTGAGTTACCATCAAAAAGTTCCTTCCCTACGACCACATGGAAAAGCCGGGCCGCCCGTGCCTCTCACGATCGTCGTTGAGCCTGCGCTTGATGTACGTGAACATCTTTGAGCTAAGGAATTCGATATCCTTCGGCGTGAATTTCTTATAGAGCGGCTCTTCCGTTTCGTCGAGCTCGACCGCCGCCGTCTGGGCCGGTAGATCAGACGCCCGTGAAGAGGCCGCGACAGGGGCCGGGGCCTGTACGCCGCCTATTGGCGCACGGCGGACTGCTCTATCGCTAGAAGACGACTGCCCTTTGGCCGACGATGCCCTCTGTACGATGGGTGCGTTGGCCTCTGCGAGACGGGATGCCTTGGAGGATCGTGCGGGACCGGTATGCGGAGCGTCTTCACGGTCCACGCCATGCGACTCCCGCTTGTGGACCAGCGCTCCGAGCCTTCTGCCCAGCCCTTCCTCAGCCGCACCATTTCTCCCAGCCTCGGAGTCGATCAAGGTTGCCTCAGGTCCGAAGCCGCTGGGGCTCTGGCCTATCTTGCTCTTCAACGTCGGCGTGTCTGCCGTCGCACGCTTCAATGGCGCCTTCGCCGCGGCAGGCTGTACTCTTCGCTGGACCTGCGGCGCGTGGCTCAATGCCCCTCGTGGCTTCGATGTAGGTCGCCCAGACTTGCCGTCGCCGTTATTCTGAGGCATGGTGGGGATGACCCCACTCTCGATTACGGGCCGCTCAGAGGTTCGCACCAACGGGGACCTCAGAGTCGCCTGGCCGAGTGTATCGCCTTGCCCTACTGATTCCGCAGGACCATCGGCCATCTTTCGATGGAGCAACTCCGGAGCGGATCGACCCAGGTTACCTTGCCTGGCCGTCTCAGGGCCCTCTGAACCCGAGGGCATGCTCGTTATTTCGGAGCTGGCCGGCCCTTTGGAGGCCTTCCGGGAAACGATGCGCCTCAAGGCCCCGAGTCTGCCAATCGCTCCTGTCGTAGAAGAGGGCACGCCGGACCTGGTCGAGCCGATAGGTCGACTCGGTGACCTGGCCGCAGTCGGCTTGCTTGATGGGGTCTTTGCCGCGTTCGTATGGCCGCCAACGCCGTCGGGTAGGGCTTCGTTTGCTTGCCTTCGGTGGACGATACCCTTCCGTGCAGACGTGTCCCCCTTTGCGCGTTGAAGCACTGAAGACGACATATTTTGGTGGGAGGTGTCGGTCTCTCTTTGGCCGGCGTCGGGGAGCTGGGCGCGCTCCCTTGGCGGGGATGCCTTTGACGGACCGTCCGCCAACGCCGGCGGCTCTGCCGAAGAGGAGGGTACGGACTTGAAAATAAGGCGCTGTGCTCCGAGCTTTATGCCGTGAGCGGCCTGGGAAATAAGAGACCGCCCTCCCTCACTGCGGGCGAGTACCTCCGACCTCTGATCTCGAACCGCCTCTTTACTGCCGGGAATGTTCTCGTCCGGGCCCGTGTCCTTCGAGCTGCGGCGAACGGGCTCGTGCCTATCCGCTGTTTTCGCCATGCTGGGAGGTTCAGTCGGGGCCGCTGTGTGGTCGGGCTCATGCTTGTCGGCCCTGTGCTCCATGATGGGCTGCGAGAGCAGGCTTGACTGGGTGCGGTCGACCTTGCCGCTCGAAATCCCAGGTTCGCCGGCCGGGGAGTCGCTCTCGGAAACGTCATTGATGCCCTGAGGCATCTCGGAAGATGGCACGGTCGGCCTGGCATCAAGCGTACGCCTTACGGGCGGAACGCTCTTCTTGCTTGTTGCTTCCGTAGGCTTTTTGACGGTCTCCGCGGACCGCACTGCCTCTTGCGGAGCCTGCTGGTCTGCGGTCGAAGCCGTGGGCCTGGCAGCCTTTGGCTTTCGTGCCATCTTCTCCCGTGCCCTGGCCAGGATCGTCCTGTTCTTGGCGGAGCCCTTGAGATCTGAATTAGGCTTGCTGTCTGGACTGCGTTGTACGGCGTCGGCAATCAACGTCGTTTCATCGGAATCGGAGGCGGCCCGCAACTCGTTCGAGGGCTTTCGAAAGACAAGCTCCCTGGCGCGATTCACGATGCCCTTTGCCTTACCCTGGACCGGCGCGACGTCCACGCCGTTCGACGAGCTGATGCCGATATTTTCCGGCGCAGGGCCGGCATTACCCGCGTCCACGACTGAGGTGGCGCTGAGAGAGGGCTGCTCCCGCACGAGAGCATTGGTGTTTCGCGCTTCCCTGGCTGTGGCCGTTGCTGCGATTGGGTCGCTCTGAATCGGACCCGTCACTCCGTCCTTACGTCCACTCTGTGGCTCAGAAAGAGGACTCCGCGATATCCTCTCACTCTTTGCATTGCCCGAACCAGTCTCAGCTGTGCCGATCGGAGGCTCTATGTTGACGGCTGCGGATTGCCCGGCCCCGCCATCAGGCGTGGAATCGGAGGCCTTGTGTTTTCTCAGAATCGCATCGCGGCCCCTGGAGATGATCCGCTTCGAGCGCTGAATTATCCTGGGCCGCCTATCAGGGACCTCGGAGGTCTTTTCCGAGGGTACGGCCGGCTCGGCAACGCCTCGATGGATCACAGAGACCTGGTGAAGGCTCGTCGGCTTGGGTGCGTCTCTTGTCCTACCCACCTCGCTGGAAGAATTCGTATTCGTGTGGTTGGCGGCCGGCCTTCCGATCGGATTCTCGATTCTCGAATCGGCCTGTCGGTTAAAGCTCACCGGCCGAAGCCTGTTTTCCTTTGGCGTGTCTACGCGACGCTGAAGGATGGCTTCCACTGTCACCGGAGGCGGTTCTTTCGTCGACTCGTACTCCGTAGGCGCCCACTTGGACTTGGATATGAAAGGATGAGAGAGCCTGCCATCTATAGCCCGTTCCGTCGGCATAACGGCGGGGCTGTCCACGTAGGTCGGCAGCTCACGCAGCGACCTGGGGTCGGGCCTTCGCCGGATCCGTGTCGCGGCGGCTCTTCCGATGGGTCCGGCGGTTCCCGCCGACTTTTTCCGAGGCTTCTTGGATGAGCTAAGGGAGTCTCCGGCCGAAGATTCCTTTGTTCGCTCTCTTGATGATTTGCCGCGAGGTTTTCCAGGATGCCTCCTTACCGTCTCGCTAATGACAGGCCCGGAGATAGGTCCAACGTCATCCGTTCGGGGACTTACGGGTTGGAGCCATACTAGCTTCGAAGGCTCCCGTCCGTTGGCTCTGGCCGGGGCTTCGACCGCGTCATTGCTGGAATTGATGGTCCCTCGGAACAGCCCGATGCCGCCGGCGCCTCTTCGGGCTACGCTGGGCAGCATCCCTCCGAGCGTTGCCAGGGCCGTGCCTATCGGCCGCCTCACGCGACTCCCGGCGGCGGCGCTGCGCGAAATAATGGCGCGGGCCAGCGTTCCGGCACGCGCGCCCACCCTGCCGATATACCCGCCAGTACCTGGCGGGTCGTCATGTCCGTCCGTGTGCTTGATCGCATCTGGACCGGCGTCTGACGGGCGAGGCTCGACCTCCGACGCGGGTAGGTCCGTAGAAATATTTTCGTTATGGTCTGCCAATTTCGACCTCTATAAATAGTCGCGGCATGGTAATCAGTTGCCCACCGTAATGCTCTTGTGGGCCAGCTCCACCGTGTGGATGGCAAGATTCTCATCATCCGCGGAGAACGTGGGCCCCTCCCAGCGGACGGGAAAAGCGCCTTCCAGATTCCAGCGAAAAGCTTCCGTCTTGTCCTGCGCGAACATCACTATTGATACGTTGTGTCTTACGACATTTCCCGTTGCGACCTCGTTGAACCACTTCCAGAGCTCGTGCGTGGCCGCCATGCCTCCGGTAAGGGTGATGTTCCCGTAGCTCGCCGGACCGGGAAGCTTGTGCTCATAGTCGTTGAGGCCGCCCTCGCGAAAGGTCTCGACCGCGATCTCACCACTGAGGCCCGAGCATCCCGTAAACGCAGCCACCAGAACGCTTCCTACCTCTACCCAGAACAGGTCGAGGCGGAGCTCGTCTCTCCACATCTCGGCTCGTTGGCCCTGGCCGCCTAACGTAGGCATCAGATACTTCCTCTTTCTGGTGTTTGTTGTCTTCTCGTTGCGCGTGCGCCCGAATGTATCTTGGGACCTCCGAGCGCACGCTGATTCACTCTTCAGCCGCTCTCCGCCGCGAGCCCTTGGCTAGGTCTGGTTCAGGCTCTTATTGATACCCGATACCTCACCGACCCAGCGCAATCGCTCGGAATGGTCGAGGGAGAACAGCTGTTGGGCCGGCCAGTGAAGGTAGTAGGCGAGAAACGCCAACTCCTCGTACAGTCGCTCCTGCGGATAGACTGCTATGCCCCCACTGGCGCCATCAGTTCCCCCGGCTCCACCTCGAACTCAGTGCTGCAGCTCGGGCAGGCAACCCGCCCGAGCGTCGCGTCTTCGTTGACGCTGCGATACAGCTCCTGGAGGTAGCCGAGGTCGGCCGTGAACATGCGCTCGATTACACCGTGTTTGACGTCCGAGATTGTTCCCAGGCCCGTGATGCCGCGTGAACGGATAATTATGCTCAGGTACGCCTCGTTGCCCTTC
>JADFKI010000319.1 GCA_022565015.1 Chloroflexota bacterium | reverse complement strand
GAAAAACTCAGGGTCTTGATTCAGCGCCTCTGCGTAAATCTGAATGGCCTCAGCCTCGCCCTCACCACGGAGGATAGCCGCTTTACGTTCGGCTTCGGCGAGTATGATCGTGGCATCCCTGTCTACGGAGGACCTTATCTCAGCGTCGGCCTGAGCACCCTCGGCCCGGTCGCGGTCCGCGATGCGCTTGCGCTCCGCCCGCATCCTGGCAAAAACGCTCTCCGCGATCGTGTCGGGGAAGTCCGCGCGTTTGATTCGGATGTCCACGACTTCGATTCCAAATTCGGCGAGCTTGGGGGCCACCGCGTCTCGTACACGGTTCAGGAGCACCTCACGAGTCTCCTGGATCACCTCGATCTGGTCGTCCTTTGCGATCTCCAGGCGCAGCTCTGAGGCGATAATATCGACGGCTCTCGACGCCGCCTGCGTCTCGGTACGCACCGACCTGAAGAAGAGGAGAGGGTCCACGATCCTGCCCCTGGCATAAACGTCGATGTTCAGACGCTTCTTGTCCTTGGTTATCAGGGAGTCCGGGGGAGCGTCAAACACCAGGAGACGCTTATCGAAGTAGGTGACAGTGTCGATGAACGGCGCCTTCACGTTAATTCCCGGCGTTGTTATGGACCTTCGCGGCTCTCCGAAACGGGTCAGAATTGCAGATTGAGTCTCATCGACCACGTAGAAGAGCTGCGGACCGAGAATGCCCAACAAGACGACCACTATTACCAGAATGACTGCAATGATTTTCATATTCGATCAGCCCTAAGGTGCGCCGGACGCCGGTGTCGGGATCGGGAATGGGGTTTGTGGCGCCGTCCCGCTGTCCGTCAACGGCAAGAATTGCAGGAGGTTTCCGCTACTGCTCGAATCCACGATGAACTTCTTCACTCCTGGGAGCACTTCTTCCATCGTCTCGAGATAGAGCCGCTGACGTGTGACCTCCGGCGCCTTCCTGTACTCTTCCAGGATTGCGAGGAAGCGGTTTGCCTCACCGGTCGCCTTTTCCACGCGCTCCGCACTGAATGCCTCCGCGCCCTGGACTAGACGTGCCGCCTCACCCCTGGCCCGGGGGAGTATGTCCTCCTTGTAGGCTTGCGCGAGGTTGATTATCCGCTCCTTGTCCTCACGGGCGCGTACGACATCGTCGAAGGCATCCTGGACCTCATCGGGAGGCCGTACGTTTAGCAGCTTGACTTCAGTAACGTAGATGCCGGTGCCGTAGAGGTCGAGCAGCTCTTGCAATTTAAGCTTCGTCTCGATCTGAACGGCCTCCTTCTCAATAGTCAGCACGTCGTCGATATCTCGGCTGCCGACGATCTGGCGAAGGGCCGACTCGGCGGCGTCCTTGATTGTTATTCCCGCTGGATCAACAGCTTTGAAAAGGAAGTCCGGGAGATTCTTGATTCTATATTGCACCAGCAACTGCACATCGACCAGGTTCTGGTCGCCGGTTATCATCTCAGACTCTATGGGGACTGAGGTGCTGCCCCTGACGCCGATCTCCAGCCTCTGGATCTCATCGGTCTTTACTATATTACGGGTGCCAATGGGAGAAGGCCAATACCAGTGAAGACCGGCCTCCTGAGTGTTGTTGTACTGGCCAAGCAAGCGAAGGACCGCCTGCTCTCCCGGTTGCACCGTGAAGAAGCCCGTTCCCAGCCAGATTACCAACGCGACGCCGATAATGCCGATGACCGCCAGGGCAATGCCGTTTCCGCCGCCTCCTCGAAAGCGGCCGAAGAACGACCGGAGTCTTTCCAGGATCTGGTCTAGATTTACTTCAGGCTCGTCTTGTCGGTACATAGCTCTTCCGCATTGAAATAGGCCGCCAAGATGTTAACACACTTTCGAACGCACGGTATATGAATTTCCGACCCACGTTAGCCGTTGGAGCCCGCCTTCATTCGAGGAGAGACGGCTACGGCACGGGACGATTGCATCAGTCCCCATGATAAAAGCGATTGCCGAAAACCCGCTTCCAAAATATGCCTCAATGGTTACTACGGAGAAGAAGGAGTATTGGCTTCCAACGCTTCGAGCGCCTCCAAGAACCTGTCGTAGCTCGAAAAATCGGCCATGGCCGACACGAAGGCGCCTACATCGGGCATCAGCGACCGGAACCTCTCCAACTGCCCGCCTATAGGGCTGACGGACGCGGGCGTGTCGGCGTAGGTCCCGTAAAATGCGAAATACGCCTGGTTCAGCTTTCGAATATGGAACCCGTTTTCCACGAACATCCGGCGGCGGCGCTCCATGTAGAGCTCGGCCTCTTCGATCTTGCCCTCTTCGAGGAGTTGGTCCACGCGTGTCCTCGTCTTTCGCATTTCGGCATCGAAATCGAACTCTTCCTCATTTTCGACGTTTGCGTCTGCCTCATAGGAATCGCCCTCGCCGTCGACCGGGTCGGGCTCGATGACGCCGCCCAATAGCTCGTAGGCCCGGTCGCCGATCTCGTTTCCCGCGATGCTTGCCACGGTTTCGTTCAGCGTCACCATGTCGTCGCCGTTGAACATATTCTGGCCGAGGGGTCGGAAGAAAAGGTAGTGGTGCAACCACTCATGGGTCGAGATCTGCATCGTCCAGCGAAGGGGCTGGTTGGTTGGAATCGAAGCCGGATAAGTGGCCAGCCCCCCTATGTCTTCGACCAGCGCCGAGAGGTCGGATTCCGAGAATAGCCTATCCTCGATCTCCTCCCGCTCGCCCAACTTGATGCCGGACCTCAGCAAGACATCGTGCTTCCGTTCGATCTTGTCTCTCGGAGAGGCTATCAGCAGCTTGGGCAGGTCACTGAGGCGGATGTCCACGGGTGGAAAGATGAACTCTCGGAACGTAGACAGGCCCTCGTCCACGACTACAAAGCTTATAGTCCCCTCGATCGTCTCCTCTACATCCGAGCGAAGCCCGTCCCGTTCATCACGCAGGCCCACTAGTTCGACCTCAAGAGAGGCGGCGTCTCGTCCATCCGCCGCCGCCGCGCCAAGGTCCCGCCCTAGCCGGCCGACCTCTTCGCCCAGCCTGAAGTATTCCCGAACCTTCTCATAGGCGTCCTCGCCACTCGACGAGCTCCAGGGCGCCGAGCTTGCCAGTCGATGAACCCACTTGCCGAGAAAGTTGTCGACCTCCCACTCGGCGAGGTTGAACAGATAGGGGGATGCGACGCGCTGGGCCACGTTCAGGTGACGCACGTCGCTGCCCAGGGTCACGATCAACAGACCCAGCACGCCCAGCACAGGCCACTTTATGAGTCTACGAAGCTTGGTAAGCAAATGAATAAAGCTGCTTCTATCCGTCCAGATTTCCGGTAGCCCATTTGGCATGGCGCGGCGATTCGTGATGCATACTGGTCCCAGACAAGATGCGCTAACAGGCGCTACGATTGGGCGGCATTCACGGTATTGCCGCCCCCATATATTAAAACGAACCCCAGCCGAATGGAGTACCGTGAAGAAGAGAAAGGAGCCAATTTAGCCATGTGGACCCGCACGGGAACGTGTATTCCTCCGCTTCACATTGTGCTAAGCATATTTAGGGCTGATTTCTTTATATCAGCACGCTACTCTCAGCCACCTCGTCCAGGGTAGGATCCCCCGATTTTCCCGGGCCTTAGACCGGCAAATCCACGATAGACCTCAATGCTTATGAGAAACTACCTCAAAAAAGAGGACGCCTTGTTCCCGCCCACCCACCCTGAGGGATTTTTGTTCCTGGGGGCACATC
>JADFKI010000318.1 GCA_022565015.1 Chloroflexota bacterium | reverse complement strand
CGAAGAGTCTAAGCCTCTCACTTCGGCCATCGGCCATACACCCGCCGAATCCACCTCGGATGGTCCTGCAGGGCGGTCTGCGACTGAATCGCCGCCGCCGTCCCAATCCGGGCAGAACGTTTCCAGCCCTTCGGCCGCGTCTTCCGGTGTCGCCGCGTCGGTCAACGTCTTCAAGTCCACATTCAGCTCCCTTTCAAACCGACACTTCCTCTTCCTGTGGCTCGGAATGCTATCGCTCATGGCCGGAACGCAGATGCAGATGCTAACAAGGGGATACCTGGCGTACGAGCTCACCGGCTCCGGGTCCATCCTCGGCATCGTGAATCTGGGAATCGCCGTGCCACTGTTGACGATCCCGCTGTTCGGAGGGGCATTTGCCGACAGGTTCGAGCGGAAGGCGTTGATCCAGGGCGGCCAGTTCGTCGCCGGCGCCCTGGGACTCGCCGTCGGCATATTGGTGCACACGGGCTTCATTGCTTGGCCCCATCTGATGATCTCCGCCATGATCCAGGGCGCCCTGTTCGCATTCAGCATGCCCGCGCGACAGGCCATCATCCCGCACATCGTGGGACCGGAGAAGCTCGGTAACGCAATGGCCTTGAACGCGGCGGGCATGAGCGCGATGACCATGGCGGCGCCTGCCATGGCAGGATGGCTCTACGCCTATGCAGGACCCTGGAACGTCTACTACGTGATCTCCGCCCTGGGGTTCCTATCGATGGCTTTGACCGCCTTCATTCCCAAGTCCAGGAACCCGCCTCGGGCGGCGAAGACCAGCGTGACAAGGGACATCCTGGAGGGCTTCCTGTATCTGAAGACCAATCGACTCCTGATGGTGCTGCTGGCCATGGGGCTGATAACAAGTCTTCTGGCCATGCCCTTCCGATTCATTATGCCGATTTTCGTCGTGGACATATATCAGCGCGGGCCGGAGTCCATGGGGCTCCTGGTTGGCGTCATGGGACTGGGTGCGCTGGTCGGGTCGCTTTACGTCGCCGGGATAGGCAGAAGGAACCGGGGCATGCTGCTCATATTGTCCAGCTTCGTGTCGGGAATCGGGCTTTTGCTGGTGGCTCTGATACCCATCTACGCCGTCGCCGCATTTCTCATGCTCCTGCTTGGTCTGGGAGACGCCGGCCGGATGTCGCTGAACCAGGCCCTCATCATGGAAAAGGCAGACGAGCGTTACAGAGGGCGCGTCATGAGTATCTTCATGCTCAACTTCGGACTCATGCCCCTGGGGGTGCTGCCGGCGGGCGTCCTGGCAGACTACCTGGGCGGCCAGGCCGTGGTTGGGACTCTCGGCCTGCTTCTGATCGGCATAACCGCCCTGGTGCTGGTGACACAGAGGCAGCTCCGCAGGGTGCAGTAGGGCGCATCGGCTGCCCTCTTATCGCATTTCGCACCGGCATTGGGCTCGGGGCTTCTTTCCTCCATCCATTCACGGGACGTAGACGTTGTGCCTGCCTTCGGACACCGTTGACGACCCACCGGCGCTAATTGAGCAAGCGCAGGCATGGGTTATCCGCCGGCCTGGATTACCTCCTCCGCCGTTGCGAGGGTCGCCGGCGTGTCCCAGATGTCGGCCTGGCCTGGATTCTCGGCTGCCGCCCCTGGGTATTATGCGTCCCGTTCAAACGGATATCTTGGTTCGGTGTTGCTGTCTCTGGAGCGCCATAATCGAAATCGGGCAGCCGTCGACGTTCGATTCTCGCGCCTAATACCTTTTCGATAGAGCGCACGAGGCCTTCGTCTTCCGACGTCGTGAGGGTGAGGGCTTCCCCGGTGTGTTCGGCGCGTCCCGTGCGGCCTATGCGATGGGTATATGCGTCCACGGTATTGGGCATGTCGAAATTGATGACGTGGGAGATCCCCGACACGTCTATGCCCCGGGCCGCGATGTCCGTGGCGACCAGAAGGTCGAATTTACCGCTTCGGAACCCGTCAAGGGCGTTTTGCCGCGCGTTTTGCGCCATGTTTCCCTGCAACGCCGCAACCCTGTACTTCTGATTCTTCAGATCGAGCGCGAGCCTTCTGGTGCGATGTTTAGTCCTTGTGAAGATCAACACTCGCCCTGTAGCTATCCTTTGCAGCATAGCCAGCAGAAGCTGTTTCTTGAGCTTGAAAGGTACCGGGTACAGTGCGTGCGATACGGTCTTCGCGGGCGCGATTACATCGACCTGTATATTGACCGGATCGTTCAAGATACTTTTCGACAGCACGCGAATGTCCTCGGGCATCGTGGCGGAGAAAAACAGCGTCTGGCGGCGGGTCGGAATGTATTCGAGGATGCGACGGATATCGGGCAAAAAGCCCATATCGCACATGTTGTCCGCCTCGTCCAGCACCAAAATCTCGACCCGCGACAGGTCGATGCTACGGTCGTTGATAAGGTCGAGCAGGCGGCCGGGGCAAGCCACGACTACGTCCGGGCCTCGGCGTATGGCCGCGACCTGACGGGCCTTGCTGACTCCTCCATATACCGGCACGACACCGATATTGGTGCCCGGTCCCAGATCGCCGAACATTTGAGTGATCTGCTCGGCGAGCTCGCGGGTCGGAGCGATGATTAAGGACCTGATACCCCCTCGGTTGCCCAGGCTCAAAATCTGCATTATAGGTAGAGCAAATGCGGCCGTTTTGCCGGTCCCGGTCTGTGCCAGGCCCAGAACGTCGCGTCCATCGAGTATCACGGGGATGGCCTGTTCCTGGATCGCGGTCGGCGTGGTATAGCCCACTGCCTCCACGCCTTTTAGGATGCATGGGATAAGAGAAAGCTGTGCAAAATTCAATACTGAAGGTTACTCCTTGATTTCGTCATGCCAAGTAACATTTTTGGCCCGACGTCTATTTGATTCATTACCCAATCAACTGTCTAGCGAACCATGAATTCGCAGACACTAATCTTCAGTATAGCGCTTGATCCATGGCAGCGACACGTTTACAGCGGCTTACTGTTGGGAATTCGGTGCAGCCCGGTGCCGGCCGCCGATCAGCATAGGGCTCAAATCACGGCTGCGCTCGCCGCTAAGGGGCCTCAGCAGCGGAGTCCGATGTCGTAGATCGCGCGCCGTGCCCTCACGACGTGCGCGTGAGGGCAAAATCCATATCGATCATATACAACGGCAGGGGTCTTAGAAACTGCCACGAATAGTTCGACAAGCTCCCCGAAGAATCGGGGTCCGATCCATCGGACCGCTTCTGCGCAAAGCACGGTCGAAGGACGGGAAGATGTCCAGATGAGTTTTTCGGATAGGCTCTTAGTCGGCGGCGGTCGTGCCAACCCTCTCCCTACCATCCTCGTGAATCGGCTCTTCGACCTCGCCCATTATGTCGACGGCAGCCTTTATTCTCCTCGTCCGAAAGAGCAGCAGGCCGAGTCCAAGGCTTAGCACGCCCACGGTAAGGCCCGCGCCTAGTGATATGCCCGACCAGAGCAAGTCCGCCGGCCCAGATTTTTCGAGGACAATGCCCCAGGATAATCCCAGGGCCAGAGCCAAAAAGAATGTCATGACGCCCAGAACTGCGGCAATGTAAACGGTGCGTGTCATAATGGTCTCCTCCATCCTGTGGCCGGTTAGAGCTTCTCTACGGAACATCATGCCACATTGCACGGGTACGTCAAGTGCTCGAAGGTCGGGCCGCCGGACAGCATGCGTATCTGTTGCCATCGGTTCATGTATGGACGGGACAATGGTGTGAGGGTCACACGAGTTCCGCGATTGATCGGCTC
>JADFKI010000317.1 GCA_022565015.1 Chloroflexota bacterium | reverse complement strand
CAAAGGACCTTCCAGCAGCTGCACCCATGGCCTGCAAGCGGCTGTATATTTCGCTTTCGGGCTCCACATCCATCATGGACATCTGAGCGTAGGTCATGATCGGCGTCAGCTGATTGAATACGTCGTGGACGACGTCGCCCACTATTTTAAGCACCGAATTGCCCATATCCACCCGCCGAAGCTCTTCTTCCAGGCGTTTGCGCTCCTTGGACTCGTCCTTCAGGTGTTCGTTTGCCGTTTTCAGCTCAGTAATCAGCTGCTCCACAGCCTCTAGTTTTTCAGCTACCCGCGTTAACGCAAGCTCAGTCTCTTTGTGGCTTTCTTGCTCTTTTCTTAATGCAATTTTTTGTTCCTTGTTGTCTTCCAAAATATCTGCGTTCGCTTCATCGACCGCGTTATCGAATCCTCCTTGAATTCCGTCCATGGAGGCCCGAATCTTATCCGCCAGGTCTCCAAACTCATCGTTCCTGCTGGAGTTGATGTCCTCTATGGCGGATGAATCACCCTCGCTTATCCTCTGCAACGCCCTCATTATTGCCTTAATCGGCGATACGAAGTAGCGGGACATCAGGTACGACACGATGATGGAGGCCGCCAGCATCGCCGCAGCGAGCCCGAGCCGCTGCCGCAATATGGCGGAAATCTCATTTTCCAACTGGGCAGAGCTCAGCCCGAACTGGTAGGTCCCAATGACTGTCTGGGCGCCTATTATCGGACCAGCGAATTCCCTAATGTCACCGCTTTCCCTGGAGGCTGCTTCTCTTTCATCCGCCGTGCCCAGACGGAACTCAGGGTCACTTAAGCGCTCGGCGTACATTTCTTCGGGGCTCAGAACGGCCCTGTCCCCGGAATCGAAAACGGCGACGTAAGCTACATCGCTTCCGGTGAATATCAACTCCGTTAGGTCGGAAATCCGCTTTCCGTCCTTGTCCGCTAAAGGCGTGGAAAGCCCTCTAGCGAGAGCCTCGGCGATGAGCATGCCCTGGGATTCCTGTGCCTCTGCAAATGACGCACGCTCTCTATTGAGGTCCATCACGGTGACCGCGCCCATCATGACCAGCACGATTATGACGATATTGAAGGTGATGAAAAATGTGAGGCCGAATCTGATACGTGGCATTTCGGCAAGCCTTTAGGTGCTTTGTGTGTGAATAGCATGGAACATATGTGAATTCAGTGTGTCTAGTGTCACTCATACACACACACATTGTCTTGGCGGCTACCATCCAACCAGTCTGGGTGCAGGGACTTACTGAGCGGTCCACTACCTGAGTAAAAGCCCGCATGGTGCGGGAGGGGCGGCTAACGCCATCTCTGGGGGGAGTTTGCCAGCCGGTTGAACCCGAGCTCGGCGCACAGCGTTTTGTAGTCTAATTCCTCGGCGCCGCGCCATTCGAGGTCCTGTAGAGACTCTTTCAGGGGAACATCGGTCCTGAGTATTGCGAGACGCTTATAAAGGCCCGCATCACTCCGCCTTTCCTCGAGAGACGCCGCCATCGAGTTCGCTCCACGTACCTTTACGTCCCATTCGGAGGGGTCCACTGGAATATCTTCCATCCGGCCGTAGCGCGCCAGGACGATTGCCGTGGATTTTGCCCCCCACCTCGGTATACCTGGTATACCGTCGGCGGCGTCTCCAACAAGAGCGAGATAGTCGGGTATCGATTTGGGCCCAACTCCGAATTTTTCCCACACGCCTGGTTCGTCTATCGTAATATCCCGACGCCTGTCCAGGCTCACGACTTCGTCCCCGCTCACCATCTGCATAAGGTCCTTGTCCGGAGAGCAAATGACGATCTGCTCCACGTCCGCCTCTCCGGACCATCTTTCCACAGCGGTCGCTATCGCGTCGTCGGCCTCGAATTCCACCATAGGCCACACGACGATTCCCAGAGACCGGGCCGCCCTTTCAGCAAGCTCGAACTGGCTGAATAGGTCTTCGGGAACGCCCTCACCCGTTTTATAGCCATCGAAGAGGTCGTTTCTGAACGATTCGACCACGTGGTCGAAGGCGCACGCCACGTGAGTGACGTCGTCCCCCTTAAGAAGAAAAAGCAACGTCTGCATCAGACCTCGCACCGCGCCAACCGGTCTCCCATCCGGTGCAGACATGGCCGGCATAGCAAAGTACGCCCTGAAGAGCTCGTACGTAGCGTCAACCAGGTGGATTTTCATATCTTTTATACCGATTCCTAGATGTCGAGAGGCCCCAAAACGCGCCGAAGAAGCGATTCGCCCGTGTTTGGTCAACCTACTCTAACTAGAACCAGTTGTCCTTATCTACAACGTTATTTAGCTCGCGTCCCTCGTTGAATCGGATGCAGTTCTCGATAAACAGCTCGGTGCGCCGCTCCTGGAGGTATGGCCCCGTTCCCGCCACGTGCGGCGTTATAATTACGTTTGACATCGTCCACAGAGGATGACCCGACGGCAGGGGTTCCACCTCGAAAACGTCCAGCGCGGCGCCGCCAATTTCACCGCTCTCCAATGCCTCGACAAGATCGTCGAGCACTACGACGGCGCCTCGACCGATGTTGATGAGCACGGAGTTATTTTTCATCAACTTGAACTGGTCGCTGCCGAACATCCTCTGCGTCTCTGGTGTCTCAGGCACCGTAAGGATGATGAAGTCCGCTCTGGGCAAGAGGCCTCCGAGCGCCTCGGGCCCGTGCAGCTCGGCGACTCCTTTAGGGGAAAGATTGACTCGTGGGTCTACAGCAAGCACTGTCATGCCAAACTCGGCGCATAGCCGGGCCGTCTCGGCTCCAATGCCTCCAACGCCGACGATCAGTGCCGTTGCTTCGGGGAGGTGGACCGTGTCGCAACCGGGTCCCCAATTGCCATGAAGCTGGTTGGGGATATGTACGTGCAGCCCCCTGGCGAAGGCGAGAACGAAGGACATGATGTGGGCGCTGATGTGGTCGTTGTATATCTCCCGCGTATTCGTGACGATCACTTCGCTACTGATGAGGTCACGATGGTAGTATCCCGCCCTTGGCCCCGCCTGGGGACAGGCGATCCATTTCAGGTTGTGGGCCCTTTCGAAGAGCTCGGGCACGATGTCGCCAAACGCGGCATCCACGTCCCCAATCATCTCCATCGCCTCACCCAGGGAACCGGCCACCTGTACGTCGATTTCGGGAACGGCCTGCCTCAGTTTTTCCGGCCATTCCTCGCCGACCATGCTGTCCTCGCCGCGACCCGGTGGATATAGAAGCAGTCGAAATCCCATTCCGTTACCCTCGCCCGTCTATTTAAGACGCAAGTTTAGGTAGAGCGGCGGCGGGTGTCAACAAAGAGGGCGCATGATGCACGCAATCTCTTTCAAGGAGCCAGCGAAGTGCGTTCCGAGGGCAGGGTCGGGAAGCGAGACTACGACCGTGGGAAGCTGCCGCTCCCGCGCCGGCATAGCCGACCAACTGAGGGATGCCTTTAACGCAGCGATCGAGGCGATAGGCAAGAGGTTCGAGTAGACTGAAGCCCTTGCCGACTCTCAGGCTGAGCTAGCGCCACCTTTGCCAGAGCCAGTCGAGGGAGTCCTCGTCGTCGTGTGAGTTGTCTGCAAGAGCGATTCGGATACTCAGCAGACCAAGGTCGCTGGCAAAGCTCATTCTCATCTGGCTGCTGCTTATGTTCAGGACCGTTCCCGGCACGTCCACAACCACCGGCGTACTGAACTGGCAGTCGTAACCAGCAGCCGACAGCTCGGCCGTGGCCCGTACCGTCATCATCATGG
>JADFKI010000316.1 GCA_022565015.1 Chloroflexota bacterium | reverse complement strand
CTTGCCGTCGAGCTCGCGCGGCTGGCCCCGTCGGAGGTGCTGGCCCCGCAAGGCCATGACGGCCTGCCGGTGGACGAAGGCGTCACGGTGACGGAGCTGGACGCCGACGCCTTCCACGAGGACTGGGCCAGGGAGTCGCTTCTGAGCCACTTCGACGCGGCGTCGCTGGAGGCCTTCGGCTGCGAGCACCTTCCCCTGGCCGTTCGAGCCGCGGGCGCCGTCGTGGACTACCTCTCGCGGACCCAGAAGGGCTCTAACACTCAGATTACATCCCTGTACACCTACTCCACGTCGGACCACATGGTACTGGACCCGCAGACAAGGCGGAACCTGGAGCTGTTCGAAGGCGGCCGGTGGGGAGCGGTCAACGCATCGCTGCTCTCAGTCCTGGACCGCACCAAGACCGCGATGGGAGGCCGCCTGCTCAGGCGTTGGCTCGGCCAGCCCCTGCTGAAGCTCGAGGAGCTTGATCGACGACTGGACGCCGTCGCGTGGGCGCACCGAAGCTCATTACGCAGGGAGCGCGTCGTCATGCTGCTGGAGCGGGTCTCCGACCTTGAGCGTCTCATCAACAAGGTGCGCGGCTTCAACGCGGCCCCGCGCGACCTCATAGGCGTTGCCAACAGCCTCGAGGTCGCCCCGGAGATCAGGTCCATCCTTCAGGAAGACGAAGACGCGCCGCAGATAGGGTGGCTGTCAGATGGTTTCCAGGAGAACCACGAGACCGCCTCGCTGATTCGGCAGGCCATCAACGACGACCCACCGCCGTCCGTGGGCGACGGCAAGGTAATCCGCGAGGGCTTCTCGCCGGAATTGGATGAGCTGCGAGACTCGACCCGCAGCGCTCAGGACTACATCGCAAAGCTGGAGCAGCGGGAGCGGGAGCGGACCGGCATCAAGAACCTGAAGGTCGGCTACAACAGGGTCTTTGGCTACTACATCGAGGTGAGCAAGTCCAACCTCTCGAAGGTCCCCGAAGACTACGTGCGCCGCCAGACTCTCGTGGGCGGCGAGCGCTACATCACGCCGGAGATGAAGGAGTACGAAGCCAAGATACTCAGCGCCCAGGACCGCATGGGGGAGCTCGAGGGCTCGCTGTTTCGACAGGTGTGCCGGCAGGTCGGCGACGCGGCAGGCGTCGTCCTGGAGACAGCCGGTGCCATCGCGCGGGTTGACCTCTTCTGCTCCCTGGCGGACGTCGCATCGAGCAACGGGTACGTCCGGCCCCAGCTTGCGGACGACGATCTTCTGGAGATCAAGCAAGGACGCCACCCCGTCGTGGAGCGAATGCTGCCGACGGGGGAGTTCGTGCCCAACGACACGCGGCTGAGCACCCTGGACGACCAGCTAATCGTTATCACCGGCCCCAATATGGCGGGCAAGTCTACCTACATTCGACAGGTCGCGGTCATCGTACTCATGGCGCAGATCGGCAGCTTCGTGCCCGCCGAATCGGCCACCATCGGAATAACGGACCGCATCTTCACCCGCGTGGGCCTTCAGGATGATCTGTCCATGGGGCAGTCTACTTTCATGGTCGAGATGGTTGAGACGGCTGCGATTCTCAATCACGCCACGTCGCGCTCGCTGATCGTTCTGGACGAGATAGGCCGCGGCACCAGCACCTATGACGGACTGGCCATCGCTCGGGCCGTAGCCGAGTTCATCCACAACCACCCAAGGCTGGGCTGCAAGACCCTGTTCGCCACGCACTACCACGAGCTGACTCAGCTTGCCGATGTTCTGCCCAGGGTGCGCAACTATAACGTGGCGGTCTCAGAGGAAAAGGGCGATATAGTGTTCCTGCGTCGCATCGTGCCTGGAAGCGCCGATAAGAGCTACGGCGTACACGTGGCCAGGCTCGCGGGACTGCCGGGCAGCGTGGTAAACAGGGCCTGGGAGGTGCTGTCGGACCTCGAAAACGGGGCCGGCGAAAGAGTGGGAGATGCGCGCTCCCGGAAACGAGGCAAGGCCCCACCCACTCAACAGCTACGGCTGATGCCGGAATCGTCGCGGGCGTCCGAGGAGCTGCTTGGCCTGGACATCGCGACCCTCACGCCGCTGGAGGCCATCAACAAGCTGTTTGAGCTGCAGGAATTGGCGAAAGACTCGAAATAAGAGGTTAATTATCAGCCGAGGCTCAGCCCGTTCTGGCCGGTCCTTAAGGCACGGATAAGGAGCGCTTCCGGGTGCGGCAGTCTCGGAACAGCAGTTCTATGCGCTTCTCGTCTTTCTTTCCGATCTCTGGGGCTTTTCGGTGTTCATCTTCGGGTAGGTTACATATCCGCAGGCCAGGCACAAGATGTACCAGCCGTAGAGGTCGTGCTCCATCGTCCGGTCCCCCGAGCACCTCGGGCACGATTTGAAAAGTACCATTGTGGCTCCTGATATAGGTCTCCCATAATTACGGGAGTATTTAAGACGCTTTCAGACCGCCTTGGGGCAGTCTGAAAGCGTTTCTGTCAAACCCTGGGGAATCGGGATTTTCACAGGCCTCGTGAAATACCCGGCCCCGGCTGATTTGGCGCGGACCTGATGAGCCCGCGCGCCCTGTCGCCCGTTACTTCTTGGCCGACGACCTTCTCGGCCTGGAAGAGGAGCTCTTTCGAGCGGGTGCAGCGGCCCTCTTTGGAGAGGAAGCTGGGCTGGGCTGGCTCTGCTGATGACTGTCCTCCCAACTGGGGACATTGCTGTCTTCGGCCGGGGAGTCCAGAAGCCACCTTGAGGTCGCCTTGATCTTGGAGATGTTGGTCAGAACTCTCTGAGTCTCCAGCTCTTCGTCCGCGGTGGACTTCATGGTCTCTACCCGTGTAAGGACCGCCTTGATCTCCTTGAGGGCATTGCGGCGAAGCTCGGTGGTCTCGCGCTGAGCGATCTCGTTGGCGCCATCGATGATATCCTGGCCCTTCTTCTGTGCCTCGGCGATGTGTTCTTTGACGTCCTTCTTGGATTCATCCAAGGACTCCTTCGCCTTGGCAAGCTCTGCCTGGGCCTCTTCCTTGTAGTTGTCGGCCTCGGCCTTGATCTTCCGGACCTCCTGAAGCTCTATGGCCGACTCGGACTTCATCTGAGCGCACAGCAGCTGCGTCGTCCGGATGGCCTCCATCTGGGCCTGTTCTCGAGCGGCCTCAGCCTGGGCCCGTCGAGACTTGGCATCGGATAGATCGCCTTCCGAGTATGACTTATATACCATTAGCTGGCGCCAAATGGCGTCGACCTTATCGTGCTCGACGGAATCATCGATCGGGTAGGAACGCAGCAGCTCCAACTGGTCCTTTACTTCCTTGGTTTCTTCGGACATCGACTCCTCCTAGACCTTGATTATTGCTAGACTTCGAAACGCGGCCTCTGCGACAGAGGCCATTCTGGAGCGTGGCTCGATTTCTAGGACGGCCGGAACATAAGGCCCTACCTAGTGACTCAGTTTGGAATATAACCTCGGTCTGGGGAATCAAAACATCCCTTTAGGAGGCCCGTAGCGTTTCGAACCAGGGCCGATAATCGGCTGCATAATCTTAGTGTTTTGGTTTCCTAAAGCGCATGTCTGCGCCGTAGCAGGCGAAGAAAACTTACGCCCGGGCATCCGGCGTCAAAGTGGTAAATAGAAGAAGGCCCCGCACTGGCAGGGCCTTCTAAATCTAGCTCCCAGAGAGGACTGAGACTCCCCGACACCTATGATGAAAATCTTCGGAGTCCTCCGACATAACTACCGGTCCGCAGTGACGGACTCCGGCGA
>JADFKI010000066.1 GCA_022565015.1 Chloroflexota bacterium | reverse complement strand
CCTCCGGTGGTGATGACGGAGCTTACTCGCGGACCGTCCAAAGAAGAGGCGGAAAACCGGCTGTTTGCCGACCTGGAGCCGGAGATCAAGGCATGGGCCATAGAGCGCTACACGATGCATCCCATCGGAGCGTCCGACGCCCCTGGCGAGCTGGACGCCTTCTGGGCGCAGTCGTGGCCGGCGAGGGTGATCTGTTGCAGCCGTAGCGTCAACCCGTCGGAAGCGCATCAGCGCCGCACGTCGGAAAAGCTCGACGCGGACTGGCACGAGCTTGACGCCGGCCACTACCCGATGCTGAGCCACCCGGAGGAGCTTGCCAAGCTGCTGCAGTAGAGAGGTTTTGCCGTTCGCCTCGAGGAAGAGGGCCTACGCTCCCGCCGCTCACTTCCCTCTCGTTCAGGTCATGGCCATGTGCATTTCACAGTTGCGACCCTCGAATCAGGCTCTCAATACTGCGAGGAAATGTCAGGGGACGCGTCAACAGGCCCCTACGCACCTGAGCCTTAATAATTCGCCCTGTGCTAGTATGTCTCCATTCCGTCGAGGAGCAACATCATGGAGTACAGAATCAACCATGTCCACATTAGGTCGTCGGACCCACGCAGTTCGGCGAAGTGGTACGAGAGACATTTCAACGCGAAGATAGTCTCGGACAGAGAGGTGATGCCGGGCACCAGAACCGTGAGCATGGAGGTCGGGGGACCGGTCCGGCTCAACATCTCCTCCAAGCCCGATGGATCGTCGGACGAAAGGGCCGTTGCCGAGCTGAACCGGCTGGGGCTAGAGCATTTCGGATTCGATGTGGATGACCTCGAGGCTGAGTTAAGCAGGCTGGAAGAGGCCGGCGTCCGCATCGTTCTGCCGCTTACTCAAGTGGTTGGTGGAGCGCGCCTGGCCTACATAGAGGGTCCGGACGACGTGCTGATAGAGCTGGTGCAGCCTGCCCGTCCGACTCCTTGCAAGGAATCAGGCCGGTCCGCAGTGGCGGACTCCGAAGATATACATATTGAGGAGTCGGAGAGTCCTCCGACATAAGTATCGGAGTCCCGATGCGTCGGGACGTCCCCACGGACCGATTCTTCGGAGAGGCGGATTAGCAGCCGTTTGAAATACTGCTCGACAAAAAGGTTGGCTCCGCAGGTAGGATTTGAACCTACGACCGATCGGTTAACAGCCGATTGCTCTACCACTGAGCTACTGCGGAGCGTAGCGGGTTAAAGGGGGTCGCGCGCGCGTTCGGCATGCGACTCGTTTTATGATAGCACCTGGTCGTAACCCCAACAAGTAGCGGCGAACGCGCCGGAACTGCGATGCTTCCCCCATGAGTTCCAGGCGATAGACCAGAGCCAGGGCGGCTCATGCAGGCCCTGTGTCACAGCCGGCGCATACGCGGGAAACCGATCGCCGCGACCAGCGTGACAAACGTCAGGACTCCGCCGTTGATCAGCAGCGCGGCGGGTGCTCCAAGGGCCCCGGCCATGCCTCCAACACCCAGGTGGCCTACGGGCGCGACGCCGATGCTAAACACCCATGACCCCATGGCCCTTCCTCGCTGCTCGTTGGAGACGTTGGATTGCATCAGCGTCTTGTACAACGTGTCGACTGCCGATGCGCACGCGTTTATGAAGGTGAGGATGATCAGGAAGACCCACAGCGAGGACGCCCAGTAAATCGCCATCTGACCGAGGCCAAAGCCCAGTGCGGTGCCGAACATGAGCATTCCTTTGCGTCTGAAGCCCGCCATATTCGCCAGAATCAAGAGCCCTATTACCCCGCCTCCCTGTCGAAACGCCGTCAGGAAGCCGTAGCCAAGAGCGCCGATGCCAAGGACGTCCCTGGCGAATACCGGCAGGACGCTCTGGTGCGTAAATCCGAAGACCTCGGTCGTCGACGTAAGCAGCATGAGAATCATGAGGGTGCGATTCTCTCTGAGCAGCTGAAAATATCCAAAGAAATTCTGGAGCACCGAGCCACGGGCTACGGGCGCCGCCTGGCCCACGTTTCTGGTACCGAACAGCACCAGCGCAGAGGCCACGTTTACAGCGCCCATCGCCACGTACTGGCCGCCCATGCCCACAGTGGAGATGATCACTCCCGCCAGTATGGAGCCGAAGACGCCGCCGGCCCGCTGACTCATCGCTCCCAGGGAAAGGCCGTTGAGTGCGTTCTCCGGGCCCACGATGTCGAACGTGTACGACTGTCTCAGCGTCATCAGGAACGCCCAGAGCGTACCCGTTACCGCGGAGAGCGCGATCACATGCCATACTTGAATGAGGTCGGTGATAAGTAGGAATGCCATGGTCGCGGAAACGGCGCTGCCGGCCAATGTCACGGCGCGTAGAAAGACTCGGCGGTCCACCCTGTCGGCTACCGCCCCCGAGATTATGCCCAGGAAGAAGAAGGGCGCCATTCTTGCGGCGGACGCGACGCCCACCATGAACGGCGAATCCGTCATCTGGAGGACGAGCCAGCCAAGGGCGACCTGCTCCATGCCCATTCCCAGTGCGTGAAAGAGAGTGGCGCCGGCAAGAAAGCGAAAGTCTCTGTACTGTAGCGAAGCCGCCCAGCTCCCTCGTAGTGAAATCAATCGATCTGTTGTCCGCTCCTACGGCAAGACTTGGAGGGTGGGCTGGGCCCTGTGTTGCGGCGTCGAGCCCGCGCTGACCGATGAACAGTATACAAGGCGCGTGGCCGTAATCGATAGCCTGCTTCGCCGGGCCCGAAATACTGGGAGCATAAGCTGTCAAATTGCTAAAAGACGTTCGCCAGACATCTCTTCAGACACCCGATGGGCCGCCGATGTTATAATGCAGATATAGTCGACGATTTTCGGAGAGAAAAATATGCCTGGACCCGCCGCAAGGGTAGGAGACACAACTGCCACGGGCGATACTATAACAGGGCCGGGCGTTCCCACCGTGCTCATCGGCGGAATGCCGGCTGCCGTAATGGGGGACATGGTGTCCGGGGCCGCGTGCGTTGGCGCCATTACGCTGGGTTCGATGACTGTGCTCATAATGAACCGGCCCGCAGCCACGGTCGGGTCTCAGGTGGTTGGAATGAAACCCCCGCCGCCGCCTGGCGTGCCCATCACCACCGCAGTGGCCAAGGGGGCCATGAACGTGTTATTCGGCCCCTAGTCAAGTTCTTGGCCGGAATGTGGTCCGCCGGCGATAATGTTTCGGATGAGACCTAACCGCCCGATGCCATGATGTCCTGCGCCCGCAGCAAGAGAAGCTCCGTCACCGTATTGCCCAAAATGAACACCGTCGATTGTACCGGCGTCTTTGCGTAGTAGGACAGGTCGTCCCGTGGCAATAGTCGTATCCTGGTCGTCGGTGATAACGCGTCCGGCCCTGTGACTATACGAATGGATATCGCGTCGGGACCGTTGAAATCGAGTCCTTGGGCCTCCTGCATAGTGGCGAAGTCCCCGGCGACAAGCCTCTCGATATTTCTCAGTACGCCCTCTATGACGAACAGGCTGGCAGGCTCGATGGCTGAACCGTCATCAACGGTCCATCCTCGACCCCCCGGAGCCAAAACGAACTCCTCGTCAGGGTAAGCGAACTCGATGCGTTCGATCTCTCCCCTCGGTATGCTGGTCACTAAAGGATTACGCCAGCTGTTTGGATCCGGGTCGA
This sequence comes from Chloroflexota bacterium, assembly GCA_022565015.1. Classification (GTDB taxonomy): domain Bacteria; phylum Chloroflexota; class Dehalococcoidia; order Lucifugimonadales; family JADFKI01; genus JADFKI01. The sequence goes on along the minus strand of JADFKI010000066.1, from coordinate 10,292 downwards.
AAATATTGGTAAACGGGCATGGCACGCCGTAGACCTCGTCCTTGCCCGGTCGTCTCATATAGCAAAACCTTACCTCGGGCGTCCACAGGCCGACGATGAACTCCTCCTGAATGAATTCGTCGCGGTAGAATGAGACGCGAATCCCCTGCCCATCCTGTACGCCCATACGAGAGTGGCTGGCGGGATTCACGGCGATCAGCTGCGCGCCGTCAATCTCACGCACCGTCCCCCAAAGTGCGGCCATTCGGTCGTCGAAGGTGAGGTCGCGCCCTATTTGCCAGATGCCGGCGACCTTCACCAGAGTGGTTTCATCGAAGTCTCCGGATATGGTGACCTTATTGATGACCTCCGGCGTGACCGGAAGAATGCCGTCGAGGGTTAGCTCGCTGGACTCCGTGGAAACGAGCCGGATGATCAGTCCGGCCAGGCCGATGAATATCAGCGCGACCAGGACCAGGCCCACCTGTCTACTCTTCACTGCTATATACCTTCAGGTTGATCCTGCGGCGCCTCACATAGCGCGCAAGGCCCAGCACCATGAACAGAAGCGGCAGTCCCAATATGTTGGCATACTGGACGATATTGCGCTGGGCCGGCGAGTCGAATATCAGCGTCCTCGTCGTAATAACCTTTGAGCGGATGTCCGCGAGAGCGTCTTCCTGGGCGAGCCAGTCCACAAGGTTCAGGCCCAGCGCCAGGTTCTCCTGCGCTCTGCCGACTATCCGGTCTGTGAGCCAGTCGGAGTCCCCGATTACAATGAGACGGAATGTGCCCTCGCCGTTGGCGCTGCCTTCTACCGCAACGCCGATGTCGTTTTCAAAGGGTCGACTGTTGGGGTTGGTAAGGGACGGATTATTGGGGCTGACATCTCCGTATGTGTAGTCCGCTACGCCAAAGGGAGTCGTCCTCAATAATGGTATGAACTCTACGTCTCCGACCCTGGACTCCGTGGTTCCGATGGAGCTGGCCCAAGGAAGGAGGACGGACTCCACCTGCCCGGCTACTTTCTTGTCCACGGTCGGCACCCTTGCCCAATACTCGTAGGGAAGGAATATGCTGCCTCGGGCGGTGTTGAAGCTCAGGGTCTCATGTGAGCGCAGGTCGAATACGAGGTTGTCTTCTACTACGACTCCGTAGTCTTCGACGAATTCTCCGAAGTGGAACTGGTTCGGGACCGCGAACATCACCTGCTGGTCCACGACCACCGGGTCTATCATGATCATCGCCTTCCCGCCTGACGCGAGAAAATCTCTGATGGAGCCGTAGACGGCCTCGGCCATCCTCTGCGTGGGTCCCGCGACGATAAGCACATCTATTTCCGAGAGGTCCGGCGCCTGGTCGTCTACGGCGGTGACCTCGCGAATTTCGTACTGTTGAGCCAGGAGCGATACCAGGGAGGCCAGGTCCTCGCGAAGGCTTTTCTCGCCGTGACCCGCAAGGAAACCTATGGTCTTTCGCTCGACGTCGGCCTGCACCATGCCGTAAGCGAGAGTCGCTATACGGTATTCGAATCCGTCGATGGACTGCACGAAGGGTATGGACTCCCTCAGGTTCGTATACGTGAGCGCGACACCCAGGTAACCGTTCTTGATCTCAAGCCCATTGGCCGTCTGGACGTTGAACTGCACGGGCGGAATGCCTGCCAGCTGTGCCTTACGGGCGTCGTCTTCGTCCACGTCCGGGAAGCGGTGTATCAGCTTTACGTTATCTCCGGACTCGGACGCGAGGTCCTTCAGGAAGTCGTTGACGTCCCGGGCCACGAGGTCCACCTCCACCGGTGGCTCTTTGGACTGGAACAGCTCGATGGTTAGCAGGTCGTCCAGGCTCGATACGATGTCGCGGGTGCCAGGGCTCAATGTGAAGGTCTTGTCCGCCGTGAGGTCGAGTCGGCCTGCCACGGAGTTGCCGAACCAGCCAATTAGAAGACTCATGACGATGAGTGCCACCGTCCCGAGCTGTAGGTTGCGGTACTGAGGGGAGCGGTGGCTCAACGTCTTGCCGCGAATGCTGAGGAAGGTCGCGCTGAGGAACGTCGACACCAGCGCGACGAAGTACAGAACGTCTCGCAGGTCAATCACGCCCCTGGCGATGCTGGAAAAGTGAGTGAGGGGGCTCAACGTTTGCAGTAGGGTCGCCAGTTTTGGCGGCAGGGTCACGCCGACCTGGTCCAGGCCGATCAGCATGAGTATGAGAACGAAGAAGAGCCCAAGTATGAATGAGACGATCTGGTTGCGCGTCAGGCTCGAGGTGAACAGCCCGATGGCAACAAACGAAGCGGCCAGGAAGATGCTGCCGACGTACTGCGCGACGATGGCTCCCCAGTCCAGGTTTCCGGCGCCGGAGAACTGTATCGAAAGCGGTATGCTCAGGGTCGCGATGATCGCTATGGCGACGAACACCAGGCCGGACGCGAACTTCGTCAGCAGAATGACCCAGCCCCTTATGGGTTGTGTCAGCAGGATTTCCAGAGTGCCGTCCCGCTGTTCCTCGGCGATGAGCCGCATGGTTGCCGCGGGCACGAATAGCGCAAGCAGCCAGGGTATCGAAGGCTGCTCCACAACGAAATCGACGGAGAATAGAGGCCGGAGTGAGGCTATGCCAAGTGTGACCTCGTTGGACTGGAAGAAAAACGACCACGATAGCAGTGCGACGAACAACACTATCAAGATGTAGCCGGTGGGCTGATCGAAGTAGCCCTTGAAGTCTTTTCTGACCAGCGCTAGAAAGGACCTCATGCCCTTACAAGAACCTCCCTGCCGTCAATCAGTCGGCGGCATTCAACGGGTGAAAGCCTGCCGGCCGAGTGAATCTTATTCCCCATCAAATTGCTGTCCCGGCTCTGCGGTTAGCTCGTGGAAAACGTCCTCCATTCGGGCCCTATCCTCGCGCAGCTCCCAGAGCACCCAGTCGCGCTTTTTCGCCAGCTGGAAAATCTCGGGGCGTACGTCATCATCGCCCTTGGTGGAGATGACGTATCGTTTGCGGTCCCCGACGGGCGACTCACGCTCGATGGAATCGACGCCGGACAGGCTCTCCAGGCCCTTCTCCACGTCCCTGCCCTCCACCTCAACGTGAACGGTGCGCATTCCGTGGGCCCGCTCGAGCAGCTCCCTTACCGGGCTGTCCAGCACCAGGCGGCCCTTGCTAATGAGGATCACCCGCTCGCAAGTCGTCTCGACCTCTTGCATTATATGGGTGCTGAGCATGACTGTACGCTCTTTGCCCAGGGAGCGAATCAGGTCCCGAATCGTCAGGCGCTGGTTTGGGTCGAGACCCTCGGTGGGTTCGTCCAGAATCAGGATAGATGGGCGATGCAGGATCGCCTGCGCCAGTCCGACGCGCTGTCGATACCCTTTGGAAAGCTGTCCGATGGGCCGGTAGAAGACGTCCTGGAGGCCGGTCTCTTCGACGGTACGCGCCATGTTTTCTTTGCGCTGGGACTTGGTCATTGACCTCAGGTCCGCCACGAAGTTGAGATACTCCGTTACGAGGAGGTCGGCATAGATGGGGTTGTTCTCCGGAAGGTAGCCGATGCTATACCTTGTAACCAGGTCATCTTCCTGCGTGTCCATTCCATCGACACGAATGTTGCCTGCGTCCGGCGTGTAGAATGAGGTCAGCATCCGCATCGTCGTCGTCTTGCCGGAGCCGTTGGGGCCAAGGAATCCGACGACCTCACCCTTGCGCACCTGGAAGCTCAGGTTATCTACGGCCGTGAGCTCTCCAAAGAACTTGCTGACGCCGTTGACCTCAATGCTGAAATCCCCGCGAGGGGCTTCCGAAGCCAGCCCATTCTTTTCCAACGTATCCGTCTGGTCGGCCATTGTGAATTTCCTCTACGTAAAGCAATACGCAGGTCCGTCTGTCTCAGATGTACCGTTCAGACCGTTCAACTTACTAATCTGGCCCGCATGAGGTCTTTCCTGCCGACCATGCACGCTTCCACGAAGACAGGGGCGGGAAGCTCTTCCCACCCCTGTTGTTAGATCTATCTCAGCCTTCGCTCCTTGCCCTAGTCGTCGTACGGGGCTGGTAGCTTTGGCGGGTTGAGCTCCGTTATGAGCGAGTCCGTGGTCAAGACCATCGAGGCTACGCTGGCCGCGTTCTCCAGGGCGGCCCTTGCGACCTTTGTGGGGTCCACGATGCCAAGAGTGAACATGCTGCCATACTCGTTGGCCTCGGCGTCGAACCCGTAGTCGCCCTCGCCTTTGCTTACGTTGTCCAGCACGACCCGGCCGCTGAAGCCTGCGTTATCGGCGATAAGCATAAGAGGCGCCTCGACGGCGGAGAAAACAGTTTCCGCTCCCGTGCGCTCGTCGCCTTCCAGCGTGACTAATTCGCGGGCCCTTTGAGCCGCCCTGACAAGGGCCGTACCACCACCGGCAACGATGCCCTCCTCCATGGCCGCTCTCGTCGCCGAGAGGGCGTCTTCCATGCGTTGTTTTCTCTCTCGCAGCTCAACCTCGGTCGCCGACCCTACCGATATGACGGCGACTCCACCCGATAGCTTAGCCGCGCGCTCCTCCAGCTTTTCCCGGTCGTAGTCCGATGAGGTGTCCTCGGCCTGGGCACGAATCTGCCTCACCCTGGCCTCGACGTCGGACGAGTCGCCGCTTCCCTCCACGAAGGTGGTGTCGTCTTTCGTGGCGATTATCCTTCTGCACCTGCCGAGGTCCGCGACCTCCACGGAGTCCAGGTCCCGTCCGATCTCTTTGCTAATGATATTGGCGCCGAAGAGGACCGCCATGTCTTCCAGCATCGCCTTGCGGCGGTCGCCGAAGCCGGGAGCCTTGATCGCCAGGCAGTTCAGATTGCCCCTGAGCTTATTCACGACCAACGTGGCCAGCGCCTCGCCATCGACGTCCTCGGCGATTATCACCACGTTCTTGGTCACCGGGCTGAGCTTCTCCAGTATGGGCACAAGCTCCGTCATGGATGAGATCTTTTCCGAGGTTATGAGTATGTATGGGTCCTCTATCTCGGCCACCATCTTTTGAGGATCGGTCACGAAATAGGGCGAAGAGTATCCCCTATCTATCTGCATTCCTTCGACGTATTCGACCTCGTAGCCAAGCCCCTTGGACTCTTCGACGGTGACGACTCCGTCGAAGCCCACCTTGTCGAGAACACCCGCGATTAGATTGCCCATTTCGTCTTCATGGGCCGCCAGCACCGCGACCTGCGCGATCTGCCCAGAATCCTTTACCGGTACTGACATGGATGTGACTTCCTCACGGATAAGGTCTACGGCCTTCTCTATGCCCCGCTTAATGGCCATCTGGTCGGCGCCGGCCGCGATGTTCTTGAAGCCGTGCCGAATCATGCTCTGGGCAAGTATCGTAGACGTCGTCGTCCCGTCACCGACAACGTCGTTGGTCTTGCTGGCGGCGACCTTCACGAGCTGGGCCCCTATGTTCTCGAAGGGGTTCTTCAGCTCTATCTCCTTGGCGATGGTCACGCCGTCGCTGCAGACCTGGGGCGGACCGAAGTCCTTCCCGAGAATCACGTTTCGCCCGCTTGGACCGAGGGTGACGCCAACGGCCTTGGCCAGAGTGTCTATCCCCCCCAGAAGCTGGCTCCAAGCCTCTTCACGAAACTGGAACTGCTTTGGCATCTAAATACACCTCTCAATAAGTGAGTCGTTGGTTCTTGAATCACTCAAGATTATACAGTCCTCGGCGCCTCTTATGAAGTCCGGATGTCTTCGGGTCTTCGCGACCTCGCAAAATGATGGGCGACACATGGTTTCAGAAACCCGGTCACTCGGATTTGACACCGGCATTTTCGGGCTATAGCATGCGCCCTGTCGGGTTCGAATCCCGGACTCTTTTCCGAAGAAACGGCTGCAGCCGTCGGAATCGCCGCCTAGTGATTTCGCATACCCAATCGAAGGAGGACTGTGCATAATGAGTGCGATTATTGGGAGTGGAGACTTCAAATATGAGGCCCTGGACTCCTGGCCCACCTTGCCCGGAGGTGCAAGGCTTCAGGAGACCCCGGGCGTCGCGGTAGACTCCAGGGACCAGGTGTATATTTTCAGCCGCAACGAAGAGAACCCCGTAATGGTTTTCGACACCGACGGCAACTTCTTGCGCGGTTTCGGCAAGGGTATCTTCAGCAACAGGACGCACGGCATCTTCATCGGGCCCGACGATACGGTGTTCTGCGCCGATGATGGAATACATACGATAACCAAGTTTACATCCGACGGCGAGCTCCTGATGACCATCGGAACCCATGGCCAGGCCACGGAGAAGTGGAAGGGCGACCCGTTCAACCGGCCTACCCACGCCGCCGTGTCCAAGAGGACGGGGCACATCTACATCACCGACGGCTACGGCAACTTCCGGGTACACAAGTACACCGGCGACGGTCAGCTCGTGAAGTCGTGGGGCGAGCCGGGCATCGCTCCCGGCCAGTTCCTGCGGCCGCATAACATCGCGGTTGACGACGATGACAGGGTGATCGTCGCGGACAGGGAGGCCCATCGCGTACAGGTCTTCGACACGGAGGGCAACGTCCTCGACGTATGGAACAACATCTTCCTTCCCAACGGCATGACCATAGGTCCGGACGGTAACATCTACATCGGCGAGCTTCCAGGCATGCTGAATGAGGTGCCCACTCCACCGAACATGGGCCACAACATCAGCATCTTGAGCCCCAAGGGAGAGCTGCTCGCCCGAATCGGACATCCTGAAGAGGGTGAGGAGCCCGGCAAGTTTATCGCCCCGCACGGCATCGGCGTGGACTCACATGGCGACATATACGTCGGCGAGGTCTCGTTCACGATTCGCGGTAGAAATATGGACCCGCCCAAGGAGCTTCGAAGCCTCAGCAAGCTGCGCAGAGTACGCTAGTGTCCAGTGACGTAAAAAGCGATACGAGATATATATCCCGCCCACGCACCCTCGATATGTTATCAAGGTGCTTAGCCCCTTTTAGCGGGGGTCTGGTCCGCCTCTCCGTCGCGGAGTCCGATGGGCCGGACAGGCGGAAGGGAAATATTACGTATCAAGACTTACGCAACCAGGCGCTAGCTCACAAAGGCCTGGGCCGAAAGCAGAGACGGACGGGGAGCGCCTTTTGGGTGCTCCCCGTTTGTTTTGGGCGGCGTGGTTGTCGTTTATATTTGACTAGAGGGCCCAGGAGTTTACGGTGAGCGCCACCAAGGTCATAATAGTCGAAGACGAGCCGCTGTTCCGGCAGATGCTCCACTCTCAGCTCGACGGCGACCCGGATGTCCAGGTCGTTGGAGAGGCAGCAACGGGGGAGGAAGCCATACGGCTGGCTGACGACCTGCATCCCGAAGTCATGCTCATGGACATCGAGCTCGGCGAAGGCATAACCGGCATAGAGGCCGGTTACACCATAAAGAACAAGTACCCGGCCACGGGTATCGTCCTCCTTTCCAACCATAAGACCAAGCAGTTCATAGTGACCTCCGGTGGCTGGTCTTACCTCATAAAGCGCAACGTTCGGGACATTGAGTCCGTCGTGCGGGCCATACGAGGTGCCGCCTGGGGCATGTTGGTGGTGGATCCGATGGTCACCGAGGTGCTGCAGCCAAAGGCCGATACACCCCTCTCCAGCCTCCCGCCCGAGCATCTGAAAGTCCTGGAGCTGATAGCACAGGGGTATTCCGACGCCGCGATCGCCAAGGAGCTGGTAATAGACGAAGGGCAGGTGCGCGGCCGTTTGGCGAGCATAGTCAAGTCACTTGACTTGCAGCTAGGCGACGGGGTAGACCCCAGAGTGTCCGTGGTCAGGGTCTACCTGGAGCAGACCGGTGGCATTTAGGTCCATGTCTGCCGGGTCTGAGTCCGGCCTTCCGAAATCAATGCCTCGATGATAAGGGTGATGATAGTTGACGACCAGGAGCCGATGCGACGTATGGTCAGGAAGCTCCTCGACGGTCAGAAGGGCTTTTCCGTGGTTGCCGAGGCGTGCAACGGCGACGAAGCGCTCCGGATAGTAAACGACATAGCGCCGGACCTCGTCTTGATGGATGTCCAGATGCCGGGTATGGACGGATTCGAGACGGCGGCCAAGATGTTGGAGTGTAGGCCGGGTCTCCGCGTGGCCATGGCAAGCATGGACGGCAACGACGAATATCCCAGGATGGCATTGGAGCTTGGAGCCATCGGATTCTTGAAGAAGAGCGACCTCACCGCCGATGCCCTGTCCGGCATGCTCGACGGCACTACCCGTCGCGAGTCGTAGTATTCCCCCAGCTCTCCATCGGAACGCAGGCCGAAATCTTCGTGCCGCGTCCAGGGGCCGATTCCAGGGTGAATTCCCCTCCGATCGCGCTGATATAGTCCTGGATCGTAAGGAGCCCAATGCTCCTTTTAGTCTCCGCATCGGGGACGAAGCCCTTTCCGTCGTCCTGAATCGTGAGATTGAGCGTCGAGTCTTGCTCGCTTATCCAGAGCCGTACCTGAATCCCCTTGGCCTCGGAGTGCTTCATGGCGTTACCAAGGGCCTCCTCGACCACCCGATATAACCCGAGCCTCACGTTCAAAGGGAATGAAGAGCCTCCACCGGTCTCTCTGCCCTGGACGTCCTCCGTTATATCCAGGGAGATCGGGATGGCCCGTTCGTACTGGTCCTGCAGGAATCGAAGCCCCGCGGAGAGGTTCAGTCTGATGATGCTGGGATGCAGCCTGTGAGAGAGCTGTCTGATCTCGTTCTCCCTGAGGTCGTCCAGGTCCGCGGCGATCTTTTCCAAGCACTCGCGCAGCTCCTCGGGAAGCTCCGAAGCGTCCTTAACGGCGTCGGCAAGCTGCATGCTCAGGACCGTCATCTGCGTCTGTACGTGGCCGTGCAGCTCCTCGGCGATGGCCCTTCGGACTTCTTCCTGGGCGCCTACTATGCGCGATCGCGAGTCTTGGAGCTCCGCAACGGTCTTCTCGAGCTGGGTCACGTAGTATCGAGTCTCCTGCTCCAGGCGCTGGCGCTGCAAATCCACGATTCGCTCACCGACTCGTATGCGAGCGCGCATCTCTTCCCTGTCGAAGGGTTTGGTGAGATAGTCGTCCGCGCCCGCCTGCAGACCTAAAACCATGTCTTCCTTGCCGCCCCTGACGGTAAGCAGGAGGATGTAAGGCGTCTCCGGATGGGGGGAGGCTCGCAAACGCCGGCATAGCTCCAGACCGTCCATGCCGGGCATCATCCAGTCAAGAATCGCGAGCTCCGGATGGTCGTCCTTGGAGAGGGCGTCCCACGCCTCGTCGCCATCGACGCAAGTCACTACGTCGTAGCCTAGCTCGGTCAACAGCTCCTGCAGCACGGTACGAGAAACAGCATCGTCTTCAGCGACCAGGACTCTCGTTGCTAGTCCTCCTCGGCGGACAACTCGTCCAGCACGTCATCTAGCCGGCCGATCTCTTCAAGAAGGGCCTCGTAGGTCTGCTCCGAGCCCTGAAGGTCTCCCGCGCGACCCATCTGCTCCAGGGCAAGGGCAACCACGGTAGCGGATTCCGCTGCAAGGTAGGCTATGGAGCTGACGAACGTGTGCGCCGACATCTCCAGGAGCCTGGCGTCGGAGGACTGTATCGCCTGACGCATGTTTTCCAGATGCTTTGGAGCGTTCTCCCGAAACAGTTTGGCCACTTTTTTCAGAAGCTTCCTGCTGCCGAGTCTCTCCGCGGCTGCGTCGAGATCGGCAACCATGGATGTGGATGTGGGTTCCGGGTTATTTCGACTGCCGTCCAAGGTAATGTTAGTCCTCTGATATCAGATTGAGAATGAGGCGCGGTAGGGGAGCTAAGATAGTCCCGACATGGGCTGCCGCCAGCGTCGCTCTGATAGTAATCGCCATCCGCCCTGCCGCATCGTCTTTCATAACCGAAGCATTGATTGCTTACGGTCGGTCTCTTCGGCGCGTAGGGGCTCTTAACGAGTAAAAGCCCCTACGGTCACCTTGACCTAGAGGAGGCTAGGCATATTTAAGATAACCACAATAACATTGCACTGACACCTGGACGTTGGTACGGCTCGCGATGGGCCGAAAACCTCGATCATTTGCCTTGCCGGGGGTGCTTAGAAACTATCTCAAAATGGTCATGGGGGAGTCCAGAGGGGGCTATCCTCCTCTGGCAGAGGGCCTGGGGGATGTGCCCCCAGGAACAAAAAACCCCGAGGGCGGGCGGGAACAAGGCGTCCTCCTTTTTGAGATAGTTACTAAGACTCCTTGTAAAGTTTGCGAAGGCCGAATGCTGAATTCCGCATTAGACCTCTCCCGCCTTCGCGGACCGGCTTCACGCTTGATTGCTTCGCCTACCGACCCC
>JADFKI010000065.1 GCA_022565015.1 Chloroflexota bacterium | reverse complement strand
TCATAGCGATTACGGTGTTTCAGGAGCCCATCTAGAATCTCAAAACTCAGATTCAGCCCTTTGTAGTCATCGCTTTTTCTTTCCAACTCGTGGACTACTCGGAAACTTTGTTCATTGTGCTCAAAACGTGAATCATATTTTTCCATCATTTCATTCATGGCCTCCTGACCAGCGTGACCAAAGGGTGTATGACCCAGATCATGAGCCAGACCAATGGCTTCAGCTAAATCTTGATTGAGGTTGAGCATGCGAGCGATGTCTCGTCCAAACTGGGCCACTTCCATGCTGTGGGTAAGGCGAGAACGATAGTGATCTCCATAACCTGAAATAAAGACCTGTGTCTTTCCATTGAGGCGACGAAAGGCCTTGCAGTGAAGAATCCTGTCCCCGTCCCGCTGGTATTCGGTGCGAATGGGAGACGGAGGCTCCGCGACCTCTCTCCCTCTGCCGGATGCGGACCTCGAAGCATATGGGGAGAGTGCCTCCTCTCTATGCTCAAGTCGTTCGCGCACCGATATCTGTGTCACAGAGTAAGAAGAGGCCTTTCTCTAACGTTTTGCCGGTAGGGATTCTCCAACAAGTCGCCGGCCGCAATACCCAGGAAATCCCGAAGGGAAGGCGTTCAAGCCTAAAAATGACCGCTCGAACCAGTATAGCACACGCCTGCAAATCCACCTTCTAATTTCGTTTCCCACACCAATACGGGCTTTAGCGGCGAGACCAGAGTCTCGGCGGAATCGGGAGATGCTCAAGGGTGTCAAATCGGGCTATTGGACGATCTGGAAGGGCGGCATCATGATCGGCAGATCTACCTCGAGCAGGACCGGCGCGTTCGCGTCCAACGCCCTTCGCAAGGCGGGCCCGAGGCCGTCGGGGTCCGTTCGTATGCCCATGACGCCAAAGGCCTCGGCGAGCTTCATGAAATCGGGATTGTGCAGGTCGGTTCCAATGAACCTTCCGCCGTACTGGTGGGTCTGGTCCCACATGGAGGCGCCGTAGGCCTTGTTGTTGAAGACCACCGCGACGGTGTTAATGCCGTACCGCGCGGCAGTGGACATCTCCTGGGGGTTGTACATGAACCCGCCGTCTCCGCAGAGCGCCACGACCTTCCTCTCCGGCAACGCTACCTGAGCACCCAGCGCCGTGGGGTAGCTGTAGCCCAGCGTGCCGAAGTAGGAGGACGTCACGTAGGTCCTGGGCTTCATCACGGGGTATGCGACATGGCTCCAGTACCCTACGTTGGTCATGCCACTGACCAGGATGTCGTCGTCATCGAGCTGGGAGCGGACGGCATTTATCATCTCGATCTGCTCCGGGGCCATCTCGGACAGCCCTCGGTCGAAGTCGCTGCGATAGCCTGCGATCTCCTCGCTTCGTGACTCGTGGGGTTGGCTCGACGACTTCAACCGCTGGAGCAGCCGGCCCAGGGCGAGCTTGGCGTCGGCCTCTATCCCGACCTCCACGGGTAAATTCCTTCCGATCTCCGAGGAGTCGGCGTCTATATGGATAACCGGCGGCAGGCCGGTGGCATCGAAGTTTCTCACCATGATTCGGGTCCCCACGGCGAGAATGAGGTCAGCCTCGGGAAACAGCTTATGCGCGGCGCTGATCGAGGCGTAGTTTACGCCAATGTTCAGATGATGGTCATCGGGAATCGAGCCTTTGCCCTCCTGACTCGTCATGACCGGGGCCTGAATGAACTCGGCGAGCTCCTGAAGCTCCTGGGACGCGCCGGATATTACCGTGCCCCCTCCCGCGTAGATGATGGGTTTTTTAGCCTTTGCCAACAGCTCCGCAGCCCGTTGAATCTCCTCCGCGCCTCCGGATTTTCCAGGGTATATCTCCGGCTCGATGATGTCGGCGACACCGGACCCGGCCAGCGTATCCGGCGGAATCTCGAGCTCGACGGGTCTCGGCCTGCCCGTCGTTAGCTGACGGAAGGCCTCGTGGACCGCTTCGGGTATCTCCTCCACCTCCGTGACTCTGTGGACCCATTTTGTTATTGGCCTGAAGACATCCAACTGGTCGTCGACCTCATGAAGCTGTCCCTGATTCTTGCCGAGTGCGCCGCTGGCTATCTGGCCGGATATCAGGAGCACCGGGGACGAGCTGGCATATGCCGTCCCGAGGCCTGCGGTCGCGTTCAACGCCCCCGGACCCGGCACTACCATGGCCACGCCCACCTTGCCGGACACCTTGGCATAGCCGTCGGCCATGTAGGTCGTCGCCTGCTCGTGACGGGTGTGAACGAGCTTGATGTCGTTCTGCAGATCGTACAATGCGTCGAAGGCCGCCATGATCTGCACGCCCGGCAGCGCGAAGATCGTATCCACACCCTCGGAGCGTAGCTGCAACGCCAATGCTTGTGCGCCCGTCATATCCGGCATGTTTTTTCCTCTACATATTTTCTAGACGCCGAATAAAGTCGATCTGGTTTCCCCGGTGCCTTTAGCCGCCGACCGAGCTGAGCGGATTAACGGTCACGGGACTGAGCATTTCGGCACCGGTGTTGGCGAAGCGGTGCTCCGCATTCGGGGGTACCAGGACGGTGTCGCCCTGCTTTATGGGGTATACCTTGCCGTCGCACCATCCGCCTGTCCGGGATAAGTCCGGACCCCGGCGCGCCGGAGAGGCGGACCGAACGTAAAGCATTACGTAGTCGGGAACGCCGTCGTCTGGTCCAAGAATGGGGTTGCTCCACCCCTCGAAGCTCTTGATCACGGGGTCCATTTTTCACCTGCCAGTCGAAAGTTGCCTTTAGCCTAGGGCCCCTATTGGCGCGTTGCCGTCTTCCAGGGGAACCGTCGCGATCACGCAGGGCTCGCTTCCGTGCACCGCGGTCGTGTGACCCTTGCCGGTGGTGTCTTCCACCAGCCGCGCGTCGCCCGGTCCGAATATCTTCTTCGTGCCGTCGCCGAAGCCGATCTCGAGACTGCCCGACAGTATGATCACGAACTGTCGACGCGGCGCCGGATGCCAGTCTATGAACCTGCCCGCCTGGTCCTCTCTGAACACGATGTGGCTCGCCGGGAGGTTGGAGACCCAGTCTGTCGTCTTATCCAGGCTGATGGCCTCCCAGTGAGAATTTCCGTCGTCTCCGGTGTAAATGCGATAGGTCCCCATGTAATCTCCTTGCTTTACCTCGTTGATGCGAATGCGATTTTCATGATATGCCGATTAGCGGTCGGGCGCAGGCTTCCCGCGACGATAATAAATCGCCTTCTAATCAGGCAGGTACATTAACCGCTGAAATCCTGCGCGATTGCCGTTGGGGCCTCGCCGCGCCAGACGCGCTCCATATTCCGATAGGCGAACTCCGCCCTGCGGTACCAGGTATTCCAGGTCGTGCCGGCGGAATGCGCCGTAACGACGACGTTGTCCATCTTCAGCAGCGGATTGTCGGGGTCCACGGGCTCCTGTTCGAAGACATCCAGCCCGGCGCCCGCAATCCTTCCCTGTTGCAGTGCCTCCGTCAGCGCGGCCTCGTCGACGACCGGTCCGCGGCTCGTGTTGATCAATACGGCCGACGGCTTCATCATGGCGATGCGCTCGCCGCTAACGATATGGCGCGTCTCACGGGTTAGGGGCGTGTGACAGGTGATAATGTCGGAGGTCCGGAACAGCTCATCCAGGGATACCCTGGCAAGGTCCAGCTCCACATCTTGCTCTCGTGAGAGGGGGTATTTGTCGTAGTATTGGACCCTGGCGTCGAAGCCCTGCACCCGCCTGGCGACTTTCCGCCCTATGTTGCCGATTCCGATCACGCCGACCAGCTTTTCGGCCATCTCGAAGGTGTTCCTGCCGTCTATCGGCGCGTTCCATGTGCCCATACGAACCGACTGGTCCGACTGCACTAGCCTCCTGTACAGAGAGAGCATCAGCAGCAAGGCGTGGTCCGCGACGGCATATGAGTTAGCGCCGCCGTTGTTGGCGCACGGCACCTCGAGCTCTCTCATGAGCTCCAGGTTCATGCTGTCATAGCCTGCCGCAAGAAGCTGCACCAGCCTGGTATTTCGCGCCGCCCTGAGCACCTCGTCCCTTAGCCCTGCCCTGTAAACTAGAAGGAAGTCGGCGTCCTTGACGGCCTCCTTCTGGACTGCGACAGGCTCGTCTCCCTGGAGCAGCTCGGTGACGAAGCCGTCGGGCGTATAGGAGGTTATCACGTCGACCACCTCATCGGGCAACCCATGAAGAAAAACTACCTTTGCGTCAGGCACGGGTTATCCCTCTCACCTAGCCGCCGTACATCTTGCGTAGCTGGTCTCTCAGCCCATCCACGGTGAAGTCCGGGGACTGGCAGAAGTCGATCATCACCTTCTCGCGGGCCTCGACTCCGATGACGGCCTCGGGAATATCCGCGGCAATGTCCTTCGGAATGTTGATCACGCCGTGCTTGTCGCCCATGATGAGGTCGCCGGGATTCACGTCGACGCCGCCGACGTTGACCGGAACGTTGAGCTCTACGAGGTGGACGTATGACCTGGAGACCAGGACATCGGACGCGAAGGCGAAAAAGCCACGTTCATGCATCTCGTCCAGGTCCCTGACGCCCCCGTCCGTAACCGTGCCAACACAGTTCACGGCGCCGTGAATGTTCATCTGGACCTCGCCCCAGAAGGAGCCGATAACGTTCGGGTAGTCCAGGTCCTTCATAACGATGACCCGTGGCTCCGGTATCTTCAGTATCTCGTCGATAAAATCTATTCTCGACGCGTTCATCCTCGAGCTTGGAGGGGCTTCCGCCTGAATGACGGCGGTGACCGCGTACCCGATCATGTTGCCCAGATCTGGGAATATACACTTGATGTTCGGGGTCATGAATCCCTTGTTACGGGGCCTCACGTTAAAAGTCTCGACGGTGTTGGATATCGTGCAAGAAGAGAACTGCCTCAGGGACTCCAGCAGGTCGGGAGTCAGATCCGCCATGTTAAATCCTCCTTAACGTGTCCGCTGTGCCGGCCACCTTTGACCGCCTGGAACGACGTCGGTAGAGATAGTACCACGTAATCCAGACGCCGCGCATCGCCGACAAAACCGCTTCGCTACCAGGGCCACACGGCTTAGTTACCACCCACACCCTGGGAAGCGGAATAATTAACAAGACCCGGTCGATAATATCGATTGCCGCCCTCCTCGTGAGGATGTGTGGATGAAGACGATACTGAGAGGATTATCGCAATGCTTCAAATAGTTAGGCCCTCGCACAGGCTTGCCTTTGCACTTACCGTATTTCTAATGCTGACGGCGGTGTCCATTTTCATGTGGAGCCGCGTCGAGGCCGCCACGTCCACCCTGAGCGTTCAGGGCGCAACGATAGAAGTAGGACAGACGGCAACATTGCCTATCGTTCTCGGCGACGCCCCTAACGGGCTCGCTGGCCTCGATATAGTCGTGACTCTGAGCAACCCTGGCGTCGCCTAAATAGATGGCGCGGAGCTGGCCGCGTTCGGTCTGACGTTGGTCGATCAGATCTCCGCCACGGAGGTGCGCTATAGGGCCGTGGACCTTGCGGGCATCGTCGAAGCCGGGGCCGTTGACGCGACTCTGGCGACGTTGACCGTATATGGCGACAAAAGAGGTTCAACGGACGTATTGATCAGCGTCATCGGACTCGACGATGAGGATGGAAACTCTATCAGTCCGGACGTTCTGACCGGCACGGTCAGCGTGAAGAAGAACGTGAGCAGAAAAGGCGGAGACAAGGGCGGCAAGGGCAAGGGCCGCAACAAGTAACTCTGTAGGTCAAATCGATTTCAAGGCGGTTGAGCCACTGGTTCATGGGCCGGCCGCCTTGAGCTTTCTCTTCGGCGGCGGAGAGGTCCCCCGGCTGAATCGAACCGAATGCTACTCAGGCATCCCGTCTTCAATCCAATCGACTATCTCCTGAATCTCGTCCTCTCTAACGAACGGCCCGCCCATGGGCATCTTGGGTATCGACCCGAGGCCCTGCCTTAGCGAGATGATAAGAGCAGTCTCCTCCCCCGGCAGGCCAGGCTCTATGAACTTCATGCCCATCGCCGAGTCGTTGGCAAGGTGCCGTGGCGAGTCCCAATAGTAGTCGTGGATTCCCGGCAGACCTCGCCGTCCCTCCCTGGCCTCCCACCTCTTCATTGTGCCCTCTAATATCTCCTTCACACGAGGCCACCTCACGTTAGGTCCTTCACTCATGGAATATCTCCAGGCGAAATTTCCAGGTTTTGGGAGGTCCTCCTCGACAGTGCCAAGCTTTCGACGGATAGGACGGCCCACGCACACGTGAGACGACATATTAGCCCCGCATCCTCATGCCGTCAATCCTCCGCATCGGCCGATGGCTGCAATCGACCGAGAGACTTGACCGCCCTGGGCTCTTGGCTCGATAATGATTCGCGCGAATTGCGACAATCGGCGCGAGACGAGCCAGGTCTTGGTGATTGCACTTTCGCAAACAACTTACTGACCTGAATGGGCGTGCGCCAGGCTTCTGGAGCGCCGCGAAAGGAGAAGGCAATGGCTCAAGGTGAGATTGGATTCGTCGGGCTGGGCATCATGGGAAAACCCATGGTCCGCAATCTGATTAAGGCCGGATATTCCCTTACCGTTTACGACGTCGTTGGCACGGCCATGGAGGAGGTTGCCGGTGACGGCGCGAAACCGGCATCTTCCGCAAAAGAGGTCGCGGAGGCCGCACCCGTCGTCATTACGATGGTTCCCGACTCCGCTGACTCAGAGGCTGCCATCCTGGGCCCCAATGGAGTCCTGGAGGGCGCGTCTTCGGGCTCATCCGTTATCGACATGAGCTCAATTGCGCCCGCAAGCTCTCAGAAGATAGGCGCAGCTTGCGATGCACGGGGAGTCGAGTTCCTCGACGCGCCGGTCAGCGGCGGAGAGCCGGGAGCCATCGCAGGCGCCCTTGCCATCATGGTGGGCGGCAAGAGGGACGTCTTCGACAAGTTCGCGGGCCTGATGGAGCCCCTGGGCAACTCCACCTATTGCGGAGCTTATGGAGCGGGCAACACGACCAAACTTGCCAATCAGATCATCGTCGCGTTGAACATCGCCGCCGTGGGAGAGGCATTTGTGCTTTCGAAGAAGGCCGGCCTCGACCCCAACGTCGTTTTCGAGGCGATCAAGGGCGGCCTGGCGGGAAGCACGGTGCTCAACACCAAGGGTCCAATGATGATCGAGGGCAACTTCAACCCCGGCTTTCGTATCAGACTCCATCAGAAGGACCTGAACAACGCCCTTCAGACGGCCAGGGAGTTGGGCGTGCCATTGCCGTTCACGGCTCTCGTGCAGCAGGTAGTCGGCTCGCTCATGAACGAGGGCAAGGGCGAATCCGACCACTCTGCGATCGCCAACTTCATCGAGGACATGGCCGGAATCACGATTAGCGGCAAGTAGTCCCTTAAATCGGGGAAATCGGCCCGATGGCGTTGCTACATCGAGCTAACGGGCCAACCGCCTATCTAGCAGGGGTCCCTATCCAGCACTTCCCGGACCTTGCAGAGCAGACTCCTCGGAGTGAAGGGGCTTTCAACGAAGGCCCCAAGCGTCTGCGTTGAGTGTGAGGCGCCTGTTCCAGCCTCGATGTAGGCGGATGTAAGGAGCTGCCTTACGTTGGGTTCAAGTCCTCCCGATTGGCTGTCCTCAGATACACCCCTACGCGTGGAGCCGACCTGGTCCGTGATTAACAGCGCCAGCCTTCCCGGCTCCAAATTGCTCGCCAGGTCCAGCGCCTCCTCGTAGCTCGCAGCTTCCAGCACCGCGTAACCCTGAGCGCCGAGAATATGGCAAATGGTCTCGCGAGTGATTGGCTCCTGCTGAACCACCAGGACGGTTTCGGTACCCATGGGCAGAAATCCTGCGGCGTCTCGCAGAGGTAGCTCTTCCAGGGCCTCATCGCTCTTCGGCAGCTTTATGAAAAGGGAAAGCTTCGTCCCAGGCATGTGATCGACGGTAAGGCTACCGCCACAGGTCGATACCATTTCGGCCGCCGCCGACGTGTCCAACATGATTGGCGTCAAACCCCGCTCGGCGCCGACGTCTATGCGCTGCGACCCATTGGCATGCGCTCGACTCGAAGTCGCCGCCCGCGTGGAGCACAGGAGTGATATCGAGACATGTTCACTCTGCCCTGCTTCGAAGCCCGGCGCACCAACCTCGATTTCGACAGTGACCGGAGCATCGAAGCCTGTCAGACTCACCGCAGCGAATTCGAACAATGTGTTTTCGAGACTTATCGGGTCTATCCGCGCGGGCATGATCGAGCTTGCGCAGCGAATCTCAAGGGTGGCATCGACGGAAAGCAGCTTGCGAAGGCCTGCCTCGCACTGCCGCACGAGCTCACCAATATCCACCGTCCTGATGGCGCGGGTGAGTCCGCCGTCGCCTTGAGGCAGCTGGCCCAGCAGCGCCCAGGCGTTCAGTGAGGCCCGCTGAATCTTCCGGAGGTGCCCACACATCAGCAGGTCCTGGCCTGCCACGGCCATGCTGAGCTCACTTCGCCCGATCACATCGGACAGAAGGGACCTTAGCTCGCGGACGATTCGTTGAGCTCCTGGTCCACCATCGTCGAGGCGAAACCCATTATCTCGATAATCGGGTGAACGAGTTGCTCGAACTGCCCACACGCCTGCCCTGCGGAAGGGAGGGGGCGTGATCTTGTCCTCAGCATCCACCGAGGATGAACTTTGCTTCTCGTCCATTGATAACTCACTTCAAGGTAGCCAAGTAATGGACAAACGTCAGACCTTTGTACCCTGAAAGTAATAACAGAATGTCTTTTATACTACTTTTTCGCCTTTATCTTTAGTATAAACACATTACATTACTTTAGTATCATTATAGTACGTTACCATCAACTCACTATTTCGCAATCTTGGAAATCGGCATGTTTCGCTCCAGCTCCGATCGAAGTCGTACGCGTCGTTGCCCTTCGCCGTCGAAACTCTTCCGCCTCGGGCGGACCGCCGCCAATACCAGGGCTTGCCACCGAGTTTGACCCCGAATATAATGCGGCTCACGAGGCCGAGGCGCGCGTTACGCACCTCGGAGCGGGAGGGCATATATGGAGATCGGTGTAGGACTGGACGCGTCACTTGGTCTTTCCCTATCGGACCAGGCGGACCTGTCGAAGCTGGCCGCGGAGTCAGGCTACACAAGCATCTGGACGCCTGAAAGCACGGGGCAGGACTCCTTCCAGATATGCGGTCACAGGTGGAGAGCAACCAAGGACGTTGTCGCCGGCGGGCTCACTACGGGCATCGCCGTCTCCCCCGTCATGCACCGCACGCCAATTGCCTTTGCCATGAGCGGCGGCACTTTGAGCGAGATTACCGGCGGGCGCTTCATCATGGGCATAGGCTCGGGAGGGGCGTACCGGCCCAAGACACGGCAGTCGTTGGGCCTGCCAAAGATGTCTGCGCTGGCGCTCATGCGGGACTACCTGACCACAGTCCGACAGCTCGTCGCCGGTGAGCAGACGACATACAGCGGCGAAGTCGTTAAATTGCAGGGCATAAGGCTCGGTATATCACCGCCGCCCAAGACGCCGGTCTATCTCGGGGCCCTGGGACCGAAGATGCTGGAGCTGGCCGGGGAGCTGGCCGACGGGGCCTGCCTAAACTGGTGCAGCCCGGAGCAGATCGCCTGGAGCCGTGAGCGCATCGGCGATGGAGCCGCCAGGGCAGGCCGCGACCCATCGGAAGTCAAGGTCGTGGAGTACATTCGAATATGCGTGGACGATGACGTCGACGTGGCCCGTCGCTCTCTCGCGAAGGCAACGATGAACTACGCGCTGGGCGCTACCATCCCCACGGACCGCGAGCGACAGCTGGGATATCGAGGCCACTTCGAGCGCATGGGCTTCACGCGGGAGCTGGCGGACCTCGACGACATGCGTAGGAAGGGCGCCTCTGCCGACGAGGTAGCCGACGCATTCCCTCCGGCCATACTGAAGACCGTGGGCTATTACGGCAACGCCGGCGATGCCTCGAAGGAGTTCCTGAGGCTCGCCGAAGGCCTGGATATGGCCATCGTCAGAGTAGTCGCTTCCCGGCCCGGCATCGAGTCCGTCAAGGCCGTCATGGAAGCATGCAAGCCAGGCAAGTAGCGCCGTCACCCCACTATTAAGACGATATTTAGCGGAGGCAGGTAACATTGGCAACGACGGTAGGAAGCGATAAATACACCTACGAGGTCCACGAGGAGTGGTCGAAGCTCCCCCAGGGCTGGGAAGCGCCCATGGCTGCCCTGACGGTGGACTCGAAGGACCGT
Source organism: Chloroflexota bacterium (assembly GCA_022565015.1). GTDB lineage: Bacteria > Chloroflexota > Dehalococcoidia > Lucifugimonadales > JADFKI01 > JADFKI01. The sequence continues at coordinate 3,691 of JADFKI010000065.1, read as the reverse complement.
GTCTACGGATTCAATCGAGGCGAGCACAGCGTAATCGTATTCGACCAGGACGGTAACTACCTGTCTTCTTGGGGCGAGGGACTGTTTGCGTTTCCCCATGCTATCTACGCCGACCCGCAGGACAACATCTGGATCGTCGATCGGAACCACAATCAGATCTACAAATTCACGTCCGACGGCGAGCTGCTCATGACGATTGGAGAGAAGGGGTACCGGTCGGATACGGGGGCCGACAACTCCGTTTTCAGCTCGGCCGGCTACAAGGACGTCACCCGCCCCGGCGGCCCGTTCAATCTTCCCGCGGGCATTGGCGTCTCGCGGTCCGGCGATATCTTCATCTCCGACGGGTACGCCAACTGCGAGGTGCACAAGTTTACGGCAGAGGGCAAACACGTCAAGTCCTGGGGAACGCCCGGCAGCGGACCGGGCGAGTTCATGCTGCCCCACGGCGCCTGGGTCGACAGCAGGGGCCGAGTCCTCATCGCCGACAGAGAGAACGACCGGGTCCAGGTATTCAGCCAGGACGGCGATTTCATAGAGCAGTGGCCGGCCAAGCTCATTGGCCCGGCCGTTATCTGGGAGGACGGCGAAGGCGTCTTCTACGTGGCCGAGCACAACGGCGGATTCTTCTCGGTCCTCAGCCCTGACGGCGAGCTGATCGCACGCTGGGGCGACCAGAAGTTCAGGAGCTGCCACGGCGTCTCCGGCGACTCCCAGGGAAACATCTACTTCGTTCAGCCCGTTTCGGGCGAAGGCAGCACCGGCAGGCGCATAGTAAAGTACGTCCGCGCCTAGCCCCTTTTGGCGATCGAGGGTCGTAAACGTTGCTCGCCGCCGACTAAGAGCCAATCCGAAAACTGCCACGAATGGTTCGACAGGCTCACCACGAACGGACAATCTTCCGTTCGTCCTGAGCATTGTCGAAGGACCGTAAAACGTCCAGATTAGGTTTTCGGCTCGGCTCTAACACTCTCGATGCCCGGCGGATGACAAATGCCGGAAAGAAGGGAAGAGAACATTGGCTGGTGATTTCGAAGGCAAAGTTGCGTTGGTAACGGGCGCCGGGGCGGGGATTGGCCGCGCCACGGCGAAGGCGTTCGCCGCGAGTCGAGCAAAGGTGGTCGTCTCCGACGTCGACGCTGAAGGCGGCGAAGAGACCGTCAGCTCGATACTGAACCAGGGCGGAGAGGCGACCTTCGTCCACTGCGACGTCTCGCGCACCGACCAGGTAGAGGAGCTTGTCCGGCGGACCGTCTCCACCTATGGCAGGCTGGACGCGGCCCACAACAACGCTGGGATTCCCGGCATTCGAGTCCCCTTTGCGGAGTTTCCCGAAGACGAGTTCGACAGGGTCATCTCCATCAATCTGAAGGGCGTCTGGCTGTGCATGAAGTACGAGATAGCCCAGATGCTCGAGCAGGGCAAGGGCTCGATCGTGAACACGTCTTCGATAGCCGGACTGATCGGCATGAAGGGAGGCGCGGCATACGGCACCGCGAAGCACGGCGTCGTGGGGCTCACCAAGACCGCCGCGCTGGATTACGCCACCCAGGGCATCAGAGTAAACGCGGTCTGCCCCGGCGCCGTCCGCACGGCTCTGTCCGAAGAGCTCATGAAGAACGACCCTGGCCGAGAGGCCTGGTACATGTCTATCCAACCTATCGGCCGCTTCGGCACGACCGAGGAGATCGCGCAGGCGGTGCTCTGGCTCAGCTCCGACGCCGCCTCGTTCGTCACCGGCGTCGCACTCCCGGTGGACGGGGGAGTCGTTGCCCAGTAGCCTGGCTCCCTATGCCGCGCCAAGCTGTCGGGACTGGATATATGCCTGACATTATCAGCATTGGCGAGTGCATGATAGAGCTGTTCTCGGAGCAGCCAATGGAGACGGCCGATACCTTTCAGAGGTCCTTCGCGGGGGACTCGCTGAACATCCTCGTCGCGGCATCCAGGCTCGGCACCTCCACCGGATACGTCACCCGGGTCGGGAACGACCCCTTCACCTCATACCTGCTTAGCTCCTGGCAAGCCGAGGGAATCGATACCAGCCACGCCAGGAGGGTCGAGGGCTTCAACGCCGTCCACTTCGTCGCGCAGTTGCCCGGAGGCGACCGCGAGTTCGTGTACTACCGCAAGGGCAGCGCACCCAGCACCATGGAGCCCGACGACCTCGACCCCGAGTACATAGGAGCAGCGAAAATCCTGCACGTGAGCGGCATCGCACAGGCGATATCCGAGTCCGCCAGGGCAACGACCCTAAAGGCCGCGCAGATCGCCCGCGAAAGGGGCGTTGCCGTATCCTATGATCCTAACTACAGACATCAGCTCTGGAGCCATGAGGACGCGCGAGAGGCGATGGAGCAGACGCTGCCGTACGTAACTTATTTCATGCCGAGCGCTCCCGCCGATACCGACGTCTTGTTCGGCACCTCCGTTCCCGAAGACGTCATCTCGGAGGCGAGATCGAGGGGAGTCGAAATCACCGCCGTCAAGCTCGGCGAGAGGGGCGTTGTCGTTGGGACGTCGGATTCGATCATCGAGTGCCCCGCCTATACGCCCGGCAGAGTCGTCGACACCACCGGCGCGGGGGATGCCTTTAACGGCGCATTTCTTCACGGCATCCTGAGCGGCATGAATGTCAGGGATGCGGCCACGTTGGGGACCGTAACCGCTGGGCTCAAGGTAAGAGGCAGAGGGGCGCTTACGACGATGCCCACGAGCGACGAGGTGCATGACCACTTCAGACGCGCTAAAGGCAGCACCTGACCGGCAAAGGAGATTCCCATGACAGAATATTCGAAATTGCAATCGCACATCGCGAATCTCATGAACATAGTATAGAATTGCTTCTCAAAATCGATATTGGTGCCCCGGTCCCTTGCCAATTGCCGAGAAAACTGAAGGAGGTCACCATGAAAGAGTTGAGGTCTGAAATCACAATCGAAGCTCCTGCCCAGCGCGTGTGGGAGGTGCTCACGGACTTAGGTTCATTCCCAGACTGGAACCCATTCATGCAGCGCGCCAGCGGCGAGGTGGCCGTTGGGAAGAAACTAGCCGTGTATCTGAAGCCTCCTGGCGGAATGGGGATGTCATTCAAACCACGTGTGTTGAAGGTCGACCCGAACCGCGAGTTCCGGTGGCTCGGGCATCTCGTAGTTAAGGGAATCTTCGACGGGGAACACATCTTTGAGATCGAACCGACTGGAGACGCCAAATGCAGTTTCGTGCAGCGCGAGGAGTTCAGTGGGGTCCTGGTGCCACTAATGCTGGCAATGATCAGAAAATCCACAGAGCGAGGCTTCAATGAGATGAACCAGGCGCTAAAAGCGCGAGCAGAGAACGCAACTTTAGGTTAGATGGGCCATGGTTCGAAGGTTACTGAACCTGGAAGGCGCCGCGGTTCTAGGGGCTATCGTCTATATCTACTTTTTCCGAATCGATGGCAACTGGATATTGTTCGTTGCGTTGCTCTTGGCGCCTGACATTGGCCTCGCCGCATACGCTACTAAAAGCAATCGCATTGGATCTATTTTTTACAATGCCTTCCACACTTACATTTTCCCGGCGTTGGTCATTGTTTCCGGGAATACGGTCGGAAACGAAGTCGTTGTAGAGATCGGGTTGATCTTTGCAGCGCATATCGGCATGGATCGGGCGGTAGGCTACGGTCTGAAATACATTGCCGGACCGAAGC
>JADFKI010000064.1 GCA_022565015.1 Chloroflexota bacterium | reverse complement strand
TCGGCGGGGGAAAGACCCACCGGCTACGTGCTCGACCTGCAGGCCGAACGGGGTCCACATGAAATAAGGGTGATGCGGGGCCTTCTGGCTCACGCGGCTAGAACGCTGAGGGTCCAGGGCGCGGTAACGATGAAACACCACGCCATAGATGCCCCGGACTCGACGACCGATTCGCTCATGAAGCGCATGGGATTTCTCACTAGAAATCGAACGAACCGAGTGCTGATGGTGAAGTTTTCAGACCCGGAATTACAGGACATAGCCGGGCAGCCTCGCAGCTGGAGCTACAGTTATGGAGATGCCGAGGCGAGCCATTCATTGGCTTGATGGCTTCGGCGCTTGATTATAGAGAGGTCAAAGTGGAAGTTAAGACGTTGATTAAGGGACACATTCTGAACGAAATCATTCAGAATAGCGACCTCCAGATTGGAGACGACACACCGCTCATCGACGAGGGTTATCTGACCTCATTGCAGGCCGTTGAGCTGGTCATGTTCTTGGAAGACCAGTTCAAGGTGGAGATTGACCCGATCGAGGTGGACGAGGAGAACTTCCGAGACCTGGCGAGCATAACGCAGCTCATCGAGGGCAAACTGGCGTAGCATGTTGCACCCGGAATTCACCATAAACCATATGCTCCTGAACGTCCTGGAGAGGTCACCGGACAAGGAATACATCGTAGAGGGCGACCGACGCTTCTCTTATGGCATGCTGGAGCGCCAGGCCTCTTCGCTGGCCCACGTCCTGAAGCAGCACGGCATCGTCAGGGACGACAGGGTGGGCATCTACCTGGACAAGAGCTGGGAGGCGGTCGTATCGATCATGGCCGTTGTGCAGGTCGGCGCTGTGTTTGTAAACATCGGCCCCCTTTTGAAAGAGCTACAGGTCCGCCACATCATGAACAACTGCGGCGTAAGGCTGCTAATCGCGGACGCCGACAAGGTCGAGGGCCTGACTCTCCCTGAGCTAGACGTGGCGTTCTACAGGGGCGAATCTCCGCCCGAATGCAGCTGGGCTAAGGAATGGGTCTCGCTAGACGATGCCTTCGATTCCGGCACGGAGTGTCCGTCTGTTACCCCGGCGAATGAGACAGACCTGGCGACGATCATCTACACCTCCGGCTCGACGGGCCTACCCAAGGGCATCATGATAAGCCACAGGAACCTGGCCGCGGGCGCGCAGATAGTCTCTTCATACCTGGAGAATACGGCGGACGACCGTCTGATCTGCGCTCTGCCAATTAATCTCGACTACGGGCTGAACCAGCTTACAACGATGCTGAGAGTCGGCGGCACCGTCGTCCTTCAGCGGTCACTGCTTCCGGGCGAGATCCTGAAGACGTTGCGGAACGAGCGGATAACAGGCATGGCCGGCATGCCTCCGCTATGGACGATACTCTTGCAGTGCAGGCGCAGCATCGAGCGGGAGCCGCTTCAGCACCTCCGCTATCTGAGCAACTCCGGCGGGACCATTCCCCAGACGAATCTCGATACCCTTCGAGGAATGCTTCCCGATACCAAGATATATCTCATGTACGGACTGACCGAGGCCTTCAGGGCGACGTATCTACCACCGGAAGAGATCGACCGGGGCCCGGAATGCATAGGCCGGGCGATTCCCAACACCGATATTCGGGTCGTCGACCAGGATGGACACGAGGTCGCACCCGGTGAAGAGGGCGAGCTGATTCAGAGGGGCCCGACGGTCGCCCTGGGGTACTGGGGAGACGAAGAGAAGACGGCCTCCGTATACCGTCCCAATCCGCTGGGGCCACCTGAGCTGGCGCACCACGAACAGGTCGTCTACTCGGGCGACCTGGTGAGGCGAGGCGACGACGGCTTTCTTTACTTCCTGGGCCGAAGGGACGAGCTCATAAAGACGCAGGGATACAGGGTCAGCCCGGGTGAGGTGGAGAGCCTGCTTACCGGGATACCCGAGGTCTCCGAGGCGGTCGCCTTCGGAAGGCACGACGAGATGATGGGACAAAAGATCGTGGCTATCGTTTCGACTCTCAACGGCGCGGACTGCAGCTCCGAGTACATTCGCCGGAGCTTCAGTGAGAACGCGCCTCATTACATGGTGCCCAAGGAAGTCCATATCATTGGGGAGCTTCCGAAGACGGCCACGGGAAAAATAGACAGGAGCGCTCTGAAAAATGAGTACGCAAGCTGAGAAGATTGGGCTGATACGCCAACGGATTCAGGGTGGACGCGGGGATGAGCTTGCGATAGAGCACGTTCCCGTCAGTGTGATAGCCGACGAGGTGGGCACGCCTTTTTATGCCTACAGCGGAGGCGCGCTTTCCGACCAGATCCGGCGCGTATCCGCTGCGTTGGGCGACGACGTGCACGTGGTCTTTTCCGTCAAGTCCAACCCCAGCCTCGGCGTCTGCCAGCTAATTTCCGAACAAGGCGTGGGCTGCGAGGTGGCCTCCATCGGCGAGCTCATTCTCGCACAGAAGGCCGGTTTTCCCTCGGGAAAGACGCTGTTCATCGGCCCGGGCAAGACCGACGAAGAGCTTGAATCAGCGGTCAAACTTGGGATAAAAGCGATCATCGTCGAGTCCGGACGAGAGCTCGAGAGACTTTCTGAAATAGCATGTAGGCTGGGCGCCATGGCAAACGTCGGCATCAGGGTAAACGTCGCCTCCCAGGTGAAGGGCTACCAGATGAAGATGGGCGGTGGCGCGCAGCAGTTCGGCGTCGACGAAGAGGCGCTGCCGGGGCTGCTTGCCGAGTTCAAAGACCGGCCCGGCGTCAATATCGAGGGCCTGCACGTGTACGCGGGCAGCCAGATGTTCGACGTGGAGGCGCTTCTCGAGCACTGTCGCTACGTGGCGGACCTGGCCATCAAGATGGCCGACCTGCTGGGACGACCCCTGGGCTTCGTTGATTTCGGCGGTGGCTTTGGCGTCCCCTACTTCGAGAACAACTCCGATTTCGATCTGGACTCGTTCGGCGACGGCTTCAGAAAGCTCATTGATACCTGCAAACGGGACAATCGCCTGGCCGGCGCGGACTTCGTCATAGAGCTGGGCCGATACCTGGTGGCCGAGTGCGGTGTATACGTCACGAAGGTCCTGGACGTTAAGAAATCACGCGAGAAGACCTTTGCCATTACCGACGGCGGCATGAACCATCACGTGGCGGCCACCGGCAACTTCGGCCAGGTCTTCAGGAAGCCGTACCCCCTGGCGGTCGTCAACAAGATGGGAGCGGCGAACGGAGAGCCCGTGTCCGTCGTGGGACCAAATTGCACGCCCCTCGACGTATTCGGCCAGAACCTCTCTCTGCCAGAGATTCGGGAAGGCGACCTCATCGGCGTCTTTTACAGCGGCGCGTATGGTTACAGCGCCAGCAGCCTGGGCTTTCTGAGTCATCCAACGCCTGCGGAGGTCCTGGTGAGCGACGGCGCAATCTATCTGCTGCGTGGCGCAGGCGACGCCGACCATGTTTTGATCGGGCAGCACTCTATTGTCGGTGATGGTGCCTCGGTCCTCGATATCGCCGCCCGGGCGACAGTCTGAACGTTCGTTAACGGCCAAAAGGCCAAGTCCCTAGCTAGGCCTTTTTGGTGCTCTGTTTCGTACACATGAGGGAAGTTGCCGAACGCATTCGGCCATAGTATGAGAGTGACGGCGGAATCCGATGACACCCGCGAAAGGGCAATCGGACTAGTCCGTCGAAAATGAGATCGGAATTATCGAATGACAGAGCCTTCAGTCACAGCTGAAAAAAGGATAGTCTTCGGCGTAATCGGCAACGACATCCATGTCGTCGCAAACAGGATTCTTGCCCTAAGCCTGAAGGACGCGGGATTCCGCGCCTTCAATCTTGGCACCCACAACACGGCCGAAGACTTCGTTGCCGCCGCCATAGAGGTAGAGGCCCACGCCGTGTTGGTATCCTCGCTAAACGGTGAGGGCGAGCACTGGTGCGTCGACTTTCGCCGGCGGTTCGAAGACGCCGATATGCCCGATATGCCTCTGTACATCGGCGGCAACCTGGTCGTCGGCGATCGTGACGAAGAGGAAGTCGTATCGACATTCAAGGCGTACGGCTTCGATAGAGTCTTCTACAGAAGCACCGATTTCAACGAGGTGTTGAAACTGCTGAGTCAAGACGTGGAACGACAGTCGAAAGCCAGGAAGTCACCGGATGCTTGGGTGCCCGCGAAGGTCTGAGCAAGGCTTCCTTCAACATGACCTCAACGAAGGCCCGTGCCACAGAGCTGATTATAACCATGCGGAAAGCGTGATAGATGGCGGTCCCCAACAAACTCAGCGTTCTCGACGGCTTTGAAATATACAGGGAGCAGGTCCTCTCCCAGCCCTGGGTCAACGGACTTTCCGCCGACGAGGTGTCCGAATACCTCAATGGGCTGGCGGACGGTCGCTTCGCGTCTCTGCGCTACAAGTCAGAGCACCCCTACCCTTACCTTCAACCCAGGGGCGGCTATCCGACTTTCGAGAAGCAGAAGGCGCTTTCCGAGGCCCTGGACCAGGCGGGCGCGGACTTCATCCCGCTTACGATCGACAGCCACACACGGCACAACGACTACTCAAAGGCAGACCAGCTGCTGCGCGAGAGCCTGGCGGAGGGCAAGGACCTTCTCAACGGATATCCCCTCGTGAGCCACGGCTACGAATCCACGCGGAGGCTATACGAGAACGTGCACAAGCCCATCTGCCTGCGTCACGGCACTCCGGACGCACGACTGCTAGTCGAGACGGCGATTGCCTCGGGCCTGACCGAGATCGAGGGGGGCGCCCTCGTTTACAGCCTGCCCTACTCCGAGAACTTCCCGATAGACCGATCGATCATCTACTGGCAGTACGTCGACAGGCTGTGCGCCGAGTACTCCACGCCCGAACGCCCCATTCACCGCGAATCGTTCGGTCCGCTGTCCGCCACGATGGTGCCTCCGATGATCGTGGTCGCCGTCGAGCTCATCGAGCTGCTTCTGGCCGCCGAGCAGGGCGTGAAGTCCTTCAGCGTAAGCTTCGGCCAGACGGGCTCATTCTCCCAGGACATCGCCCTCGCAAAGGTGCTGATGAGCATGGCGAGGGAATATCTGGACCGATTTGGATTTTCAGACGTTGACGTGTATCTCGTCTATCACCAGTGGATGGGCGATTTTCCCATGGAGCGCGACAAGGCGGGCGACCTCATTGCCATGTCTGCCGTCATCGCTCGTCTGGCCAACGCGGACAAGATCATCGTGAAGACCCGGGACGAGGCCCTGGGCCTGCCGACCGCGCAGTCCAACTGTGACGCGGTCCGGGACGTACGCTATATCTTCGAAAAGTTCCCCGTGACGGGCATGGTTACCAGTGACGCCATCGAGGAAGAGGCCGACCTTATCGCCGGTGAAGTCCGTCATCTGATGGACGCCATCTTCAACATGGAGGGCGACGCCTTCTGGGAATCGGTCTACAAGGCTGTCCGTGACGGCATGATCGACATTCCCTTCGCACCCCATCGTATGAACGCGAACAAGATGCTGACGATTCGCGACCGTTACCAGGCGATACGCATCTCGGAGCCGGGCAACGTTCCGATGTGCAGGCGGGACCGCGATAAGGAGATGAGCCTGCTCAAGCTGAACGGCGACGAGGACGCGGGCTTCTTCAACAAGATGATAAAAGACATCCACGTGATGAACTGAGCTATCAACCAGATGATTATCGCAATAGACATCGGAAGCACGATCATAAAGGTCGTCCTATTGGGCGGCGACCTTGCGATTTCCGACTACCGTTTCCACGACAGGGACTATTCGGTCCAGGTCTCGACTCAGGTGTCGAAGCTTTTGGAGGAGTACGCCGCTCAGTACCCGGAGGCAAGCTACCGCATATGCAGCTCCGCCAACGGGGGCCTTCGCATAGGGATCGTCTGCCTCACGGAGCGGTTCAGCGGCAAGATAGCGCGCAACCTCGCCCTCGCGGCGGGCGGCAACGTCGTCTACCTGACGACGGTCGATTCCGCCGGGACCGACCTTGAGCCGGTGGACGCGCTGGTCGTCGTAGGCGGCGTGGATTGTGCCGAAGTCGACAACATGAAGTCCCGAATCGAGCAGTTCAACCCGGATGACTATCGGTTCCGCACACTGATTTACGCCGGCAACAGCAGCCTGGCGGACGACTTCCTCAGCCGCAATCCGCAGGCTCATGTGGTCGGCAACCCCATGGGCGAAGGCCTCGACGTGGCGAACGAAGAGCTACATCACAAGATACGAGACCTTTACCTCGACGACCTGGTGGACAAGGAGGGCGTAAGCAAACTCCAGTCCTACTCCGACACGCCGATTCGGCCGACGCCATCGGTAGTCAACACGGCCTTCGAGGGCATGTCGAAGAACGGCTGGAAGCTCCGGTTCCCTTCCCCTTCGATAGTCGTAGATATCGGCGGGGCCACCACCGACGTCCACTTCGGCGTAGAGGTGTTGGCCGAGGGCGACGCGGGCAGGACCGGCTCATACCTCGACTCGAATAGGCATGTTTTCACCGACCTGGGAGTCTTCACCTCCAGGGACAGCACATTGAGCAGGCTGGCGGACCACGACAGGCTGTACGACTTCTATCGAACCATGAATGGCCAGGATGCCAGCCGGGCCTATGCCGAATTTCGCGAAGGGGTGTTCGACGACGACCTACCGTTCTACGCCTGTTTCTTTCTAGCCTTCGACTCGCTGGCAAGTGTGGATGATGCATCTTCGCCGAGTCTGAACATGTCCAAGATAAGCTCTGTTATCATTACGGGAGGCGCCTCCAAGCGGGTCGACGCCCAGCGCCTGTCAGAGTTGACCAGGCTTTTCCTTGACGGGAAACAGGCCACGGGCACCCCGGTCCACCTGGACGCCGGTTACTCACTATGGGTCGAAGGCATGATCCGACTGCCTCTGCTCACCGGGGCGGAGTAGCTGAAGTGGCGAGCAAGACAAGCATGAGTCAGACGCCAAGCTCGGCAATGGAAGCGCCTCTGGAAGCGAAAATAGGCAAGATTTCATACCTGTACCGCTCTGGAAAGCCGAACTTCGTTTTTGTTCACGGTCTCGGCGGCCAGAAGGAGCATTTCAGGTCCGCCTTCGATGCGCCTTCCGGCCTCGGTAAAGGAGTGCTGAGCCTGGACCTGATTGGCTTCGGGGCAAGCGAGCGACTGCGGGACGGCGATGAATACCTGCTGAGGGCTCAGGCCCAAGCCATGAGCGGGCTTATGGCCGAGCTGGGCATTACCAGCATCAACTTGATAGTTCATTCCATGTCCTCCGGCATCATTCCGGACCTATTGGAGTTGGGCAAAGTCGACATCTCCGCCATATACCTGCTCGAGGGCAACCTGATAGAGGCCGACGCCGGCTGGAGCGGGACGTTGACCGCGATGTCCGACGATGAGTACGAGGACTACATAAGGCGAGTCAAGAAGACGGCGAGGCTGGTCCTTTCGCGACAGCTGGTCCGCTCCCATTCGAGGGAGCAGGTGCAGGAGTGGTCGAGCTGCTTCCAGAGGGCCGACGAGAGGGCCCTCAGAGAGACCGCCCGCTACGTTCATCACGCCACGCTTGGCGGGGACATAGCACGGGCACTGGCCGATTACGGCGGCCCGATCGTGTACATCCGGGGAGACGCTGTCCGAGATTGGCCGGGACAGGAAGCGCTGGCGAGCATCGGGGCCGAGCTGGTAGTCATAGGCGACGCCGGTCACTACGTGATGCTCGACGCACCGGACGAAGTCTACAAGGCGATATTCTCTTAGAAGGCATGAAGTGCCGCAGGAAGTAGTCGGCTTTCTCGAAGGCCGCGTAGCTTATTTGGACGTGAGGTAGGGTGGATATGTCAGCAAGTGCCGGGTTAAATGGATCGCCCGACCAACGCTCAAAGGTCAACATTCTCGGCCTCGAGCTGGACCGATTGAATATGACCGAGGTCATGTCCAAAATCGACAGGTTCGTACAGGAAGAGGAGCCTCGTCAGGTCGTGACCGTAAACCTGCAGTTCATGAGCCTGGCCCGCAAGAACGAGGCGTTTCAGGCGATCGTTAATCGAGCCGACATGGTCGTCGCCGACGGCATGCCCCTGGTGTGGGTATCGAAGATGAAGGGCGCGCCTATCGCCTCGAGGGTCACGGGTCACGACATCCTTCAAGAGTGCGCGGAGTTGGCCTCGAACAAAGGCTACTCCATTTTCTTGCTGGGCGGTGCGCCGGGTCGGGCTCAAGAATCGGCCCAGTCGTTGAACGACCGTTATCCCGGCCTAAAGGTCTACGGCACCCACCATGGTACGTTCTCAGATATGGGTGTCGCGGAGCGTCAAGACGAGCTCACCAGACAGATAAGAGAGTTCGATCCCGACATTCTCCTGGTCGGCCTGGGTTGTCCAAAGCAGGAGTACTGGATCCACAACTATATGGACGAGGTCGGCGTGCCCGTCTGCGTCGGCGTAGGCGGCGTATTCGATGTCTTCACCGGACGACTGAACAGGGCCCCAAATTGGATGCAGAGGTTCGGTATAGAGTGGATCTACAGGCTCAAGCAGGAGCCGGGCCGCCTGTGGAAGAGGTATTTCCTGGATGACCTGCCCACGACACTGCTGGCGACCGGCGAGGCGGTGCTTCAACGCATCTCATTCAGGAAGCAGACCGTCCGATGATTTTCGTATATATAGTGCTGGGCGCAGCCCTGGCGGTCCTGGCTCTCCCGGCCGCGTATCTGCTCTTGCTGACGTTCGCGGGCCTGTTCGTGCGCCGAAAAGCGGACCAGTCTAGCGTAGCGCCGGACACGAAGTTCGCCATTCTCGTGCCCGCGCATAACGAGGCCACGTTGCTTCCGTTGCTACTGGAGAGCATACGTGACAACGACTATCCCACCGAGCTCTACGAGGTCTTCGTCGTCGCGGACAACTGCACGGACTCTACGGCGGAAATCGGCCGTCGCCTTGGCGCGGTGGTCTACGAGCGGAGCGAGGCACAGCTCCGAGGCAAGCCCCATGCGTTGAAGTGGTTGATAGGGCAGCTCGCGGACCGCTCGAAGGAGTTCGACGCTTACCTCTTTCTCGACGCCGACTCACAGGTGTCATCCAATTTCCTCGCGGCGATGGACCGCAACCTGCGCGATGGCTACCAAGCCGTGCAGAGCTACTATGCCGTGTCGAATCCCGCCGCTTCCTCCCTATCGGCACTGCGTTACATAGCCTTCGTCCTGAAGCATAACGTTCGGCCCATGGGGAAACGTGCGCTGGGTCTGTCTTGCGGCCTATTCGGGACTGGAATGGCCTTCAGCAGGGAGCTAATAGAGCGGTACGGCTGGGAGTCCTTCACCCTGGCCGAAGACATAGAACATTTCATGAAGCTCACGAGCGACGGGGTAGCGGTCCGGTTCGCCCACGAAGCCGTATTGTGGTCCGACATGCCTACGTCCTTCGAGGAGGCGCGCGGACAGAACCTGCGCTGGGAAAGGGGCAGGCTCGACATGGCGCGGCGTTTCTCGCTGCGCTTTTTGGTCGAAGGCCTGCTCAGTGGAGACATGCGAAAGGTCGACGCGGCCATCGAGCAGCTGATACCACCGATGTCTATAACGTATGCCGCAGGTGCGTTGCTGCTGCTTTTGACCTTGCCGACGTTGCAGCCCTGGTTGATAGGCCTCGGAGTCGCGGTGAACGCCGCGCTGCTTGCGCACCTGGTGCTGGGCCTGATCACGGCAAGGGCACCCCTGGCGGTCTACAAGGCCTTCGCATTCGCGCCTGTATTTATCGCGTGGAAGCTCCTGATCTACGTGCAGGCCATTGCCCTGAAAGAGCTCGCCTGGGTCCGTACTCAACGCCCTCAATAGGCGCCTTCAGAGCTAACTAGTCCAAATTGCCTCACCCTTATGTGCATACTCCCACGTCCAAGTTGCCTTTCAAGCGGCTTTCTGAATAGTCGCTTCGTGCTTCGCTAAATTAGTCAAATGAGCGAGGCCGTGGAAGCCATCCTACCCTAGCATTGAATTCGACGATAGGAATCGCCCTCTCCAAAGGGGCGACGGCCTACATTCCAAGATGCATAAATGACACTTCCCGCGACCGGTCTGTAGCGTGGAAGTCTTACGCGAAGGGTCGGATGGAGGTGACCGTGGCGGAGTGGGGACTGGTTGGTAGCGCCACCGAATCAAAGCTGGATAGTAGGACGGTTCAAACGGACAGCCTGAGCCGGGTTCGTCTTGTCCTTCCGCTGGCCGCCGTAGATATCATCACCTTAATTGCCGGCTATTTCCTGTATCGGCTGTTGGGCGGCGCCAACGTGATGCTCGAAGGTCCTGCCGCGACATCGGGCTACCAGTTGCCTATGGTCGCATTTGTCGCCCTCGTCATTTCATCTCTGTGGATATTGCGGATACGAGAGGTGTCGTCCGGCGCTGGACTGGCCAGAATCATCCTACGAGTAATAGGCGCAGTTTCCTTCGCCTCCATGGCCACCGTGGTCCTGGTCGACCTAATTGCTCCATCCGCCTACGACTTCGGTTCAACGGCGCTGCTCTGGGTGTTGGCAATCGTCCTGCTGCCCGCGTCTGAGGTCGTCGCAAAGGGGTCGCTCTGCCTTGCTCGCTCCAGCCGACGCCAAACATCGGTAGTCATCCTGGGTGACTCGAGGCTGGCGCCGGTATTGGAGACAAGGTTCGGCGGCTTCCGCTCGATGACGCTAGTTGAGGACAACGGGTTCGGCGGCAACGGAAATCCCGGAGACTATTCGACAATCGAAGAGATGGACAACCTTCCTGACCTGCTGGGAGAGCGCAGCTCGGGCGACGACCGCTTACTGCTGGCGGTCCCCGCCGACAAATACCCGTACGTTAAGGCCCTGGTAGGAGCCCAGAATGGCTCCGCGCGAAACATAGGGCTGGTGGTGTATCCAGCCGTAAACGGCCATTCAATCGACGATTACGAACGGGGCCGGTGGCGTTCCAGGACCTTTTCCTGGAGATACGAAAAGATAAAACGCCTGACCGACCTAATCATCGCCGGGACCAGCCTCATTATTGCGGCCCCGCTGATGGGGCTGATTGCCGCACTTATCAAGCTGGACTCGCCCGGTCCAGTGTTCTTCAGCCAGGCACGAGTGGGCCGCAGGGGCGAGGTCTTCGACATGATCAAGTTCAGGTCCATGCGACAGGACGCCGAGTCGCTACTCGATAGCCTCGAGGACCAAAACGAGGCCTCGGGGCACATGTTCAAGATGTCCGAGGACCCGAGGATAACACGAGTCGGAAAGTGGCTGCGTCGCATGAGTTTGGACGAGCTTCCGCAGCTGATCAACGTCATGCAGGGCACAATGAGCATAATAGGGCCGCGTCCGCCTCTTCCTCACGAGGTCCAGAACTACAAGCTATGGCACTTCGAGCGCCTCGACGCATCTCCCGGAATCACAGGTCTGTGGCAGGTAGTTCGCGGCGAGGAGATCGATTTTGACGAGATGGTCCGACTGGATATCGAATACATGGATGGATGGTCGCTCCAGAAGGACATCAAGATTCTCCTGATGACGGTCCCAGCCATGCTAAGAGGCGAGGGAGCTTACTAGCTCTCATGGCAGAGATCTCTAGAACCCAGCGGGCCTCCAGAGACACCCAGATACTGGTCAACAATGGCATGATCCTGCTGAGCCGCAGGCTATTGCTCTGGGTCTTCAGCGGAGTGCTTGTCCTGTTCCTTCCAAAATACCTGGGAGACCAGGGCCTTGGTCAACTGGCCTTTGCACAGTCCGTTGCCGCACTGTTCACGACTTTCCTGGCACTGGGCCTCAGCGAATTTCTGATCAAGGAGTTCGCGCGGAACAACGCCCTGATAAAGTCCCACCTCACTTCGGCAATCGGTCTTCGTATTGTGATGTCGCTGCTGGTCGTGGGTGCAGTATTCGTGCTGGCCAGGCTCACCGACTACTCCACCGACGCCACCAACATAATCTTCCTGGCGACCGGCGCCGCCATAGCGATGTCCTTCATGCGGCTCATGGTCGCCGTTCTCCACGGCCTCGAGGAGATGAGGTTCCCTGCGGTATCGGAGGTAATCAGCAGGTTCCTCGTCGTGGCAATAGGCGTACCTATCCTGGTCCAAGGCATGGGTGTAGTGGCCTACGGCGGCGTGCTGTTCGCAGCGGCAATCGTAAATCTGGGCATTAACGCCGCGTACGTGGGCAGACGTTTCCCCGTTGGCATAAGCCTTAACATGGTGAAGATCAAATATCTGCTAACCGGAGCCATGCCGTTCCTGTTCATGGGGTTCCTCCTCGATATCTACAACCAGACGGATATCGTCATACTTCGCATATTTACCAACGAAGCAGTTGTGGGATGGTATGCGGCGGCCAACAACATCTACAAGACGATAGACATGCTGCCCTTGGCGCTTACGGCCGCGATCTTGCCGACGCTGTCGAGGGTATATTCCCAGGGTGCGGATGCATCCGTGGCTATCGCCAAAAAGAGCATCGCGATCGGCGCCCTGGGCATAGTGCCTCTGTCGATCGGCATAAGCCTCTTCTCAAACGAGATCATCACAACCCTGCCTTATCCTGATTCTTTCCAACACACCGTCCCCCTGCTGACCATCCTGGCATTGACGATACCTATCACGGCGTTCCTGGTGATCCTGGGGACGATAGCAGTGGCCGTCGACAGGCAGAAGGCCTGGGCGATCGCGCTCTTCGCGACGGTGCTAATGAACGTTATCCTCAACATCGTGGCAGCCCCGTATTTTCAAGAAAACTACGGCAACGGCGGCATCGGTGTGGCGTTGACGACGCTGGCCACCGAGATCTTCATGGTCGTATACGGTGTCTTCCTGATGCCCAAGGGCGTGATAGACCGCGCGACGGGCGTTACGCTTATCAAAGTCGCGGTTTCGGCCGGAGTCATGGCGGCGGTCGTGCTCATGGTGCGGGCGGCAGGCCTTGGTCCGGTCCCAACGGTGCTTCTGGGGGGGCTGACCTACGTAGCAGTGGCACTGGCCACGAAAGCGGTCCCCTTGAACGACCTGCGTTATGTCCTGGATGTCGTCAGGAGGAGGCTAAAGTCTGATAACTCGGACGAGGCGGCGGGAGGAGTGGAGCGATGACGTCAGACATCAGACTAAGCGTCGTAATCCCTACACACAACAGAAGAGATCTCCTGCAGGAGATGCTCACGGCGTTTCGGGAACAGACCCTGCCCGCGTCCGACTTCGAGGTCGTTGTGGTCATCGACGGGTCTACGGACGATACCCTTGACATGGTCCACGCCTCAGAGCAGCCATTTGAGCTTAGGGCCGTGTTTCAGGAGCAGTCCGGGGTGGCGGTTGCACGGAACCGTGGCGCGAAGGAAGCTCGCGGCAACGTGGTCCTGTTCCTCGACGATGACATTATGCCCCACGCCCAGCTTCTCGAAGAGCACCTGCGTATGCAGACCGACAATCCGCCGGGAGTGGTGCTGGGGCGGCTTATCCCGGCGGACACCGGCAAGAGGTCGGGATGGAACGTTTGGGAAGATGCGGTCCTCTCCAACCACTACGAAGCCGTCGCGGACGGTCGCAGGCCGCCGGCCGGGCGACGCCTCTATTCGGGGAACTTCTCTGCTTCCAGAAAAGCGTTCCTGGCCGTCGGAGGATTCAACGAAGAGCTGCGCCGGGGTGAAGATGTGGAGCTGGGGTTCCGCTTCGAGCGGGAGGGCGTGCCTTTTTACTTCAATCACGACGCCTCCGCTATTCACAGAGGCTATCGCACCTTCGAGTCGTGGTGCTCATCAGCCCACGCCTATGGTCACTGCGACGTACTTCTAGCAACCAAGATGGGCAGCCTGAGGGTGTTGCCGGAGATGTTTGGCTGGTACCGCAACAGAGGGATAGTCATTCGGACCATTGTTCAAATGTCGCTGGGTAGAAAGGCATTACAGCGTCTGATGGTGGGTGCTCTGAAGCTTGCGGCGGAGCTGTCCGACATCCTGGGCACTC